>NZ_JBFUFP010000330.1:0-5170 GCF_056403375.1 Rhizobacter sp. P2_H2 | reverse complement strand
GGCCCGTCGCCCAAACTCCCGCCACTCACTTCGTTCGTTGTGGTCAAACAGTGGGCGACAGTCAGTTCACGAAGCGTGCTGGCGCACGCGGGCCACGAAATCAGCCAGCTCCGGCGACCCGCCCTGATTGGCGCTCCACAGACTCCCCACCCGCGCCTTGTGCCACCACCCTGCCTTGGGGAGGTGACAAGCGAAGAAGTGAGGGTTGAGCCCGGATTCCGCTTCGCTGCATCCGGGCTACGTGACTGCTGTAGGCGGGTTCTCGTGTTCTGCCACCCGTTCGGACTGAGGAGGGGGTGCATCCATCAGGTGGAGATTGATATCAATCCTCATTTGTTCGCTTGTCATGGTCGAAGGATCGGGGCGGTGGCACGAAGGCGCGGGTGGGGAGTCTGTGGAGCGCCAATAGGGACGGGGCGCCGGAGCTGGCTGGTTTCATGGTCCGCGTGCGCAGCACGCTTCGTGCACTGACTGTCGCCCACTGTTTGACCACAACGAACGAAGTGAGTGGAGGGAGTTTGGGCGACGGACCATGAAACCAGTCAGCGGAGGGTAGTCATTGCCCCGCCAGGGGCGATGACCGCACCGGCCGGCGAGCCACAGACTCCCCACCCGCGCCTTCCACACCAATGCTCCGTAGGCCTCAACCTTCAACCAGGCGATTGCGCCCGAGACGCTTCGCCTCGTACAAGGCCGCATCGGCACGCTCGACCAGTTCGAGCGCGTTGTCGCTCGGCTGCGCGTCGGTCAGGCCGAGGCTCAGCGTGACCTGCAGCCCCGGCGAGATCGCGCTCCATGGGTAGGACTGCACGGCGCTGCGCAGCCGCTCGCAGATCTCGTGCGCCGTCTCGCGCGGGGTGTCGACGAACACCAGCACGAATTCCTCGCCGCCCCAGCGGCCGAGCAGGTCGCGCGCCCGCGTCTTGTCGCCGAACAGGCGCGCCACCGTGCGCAGCACCTCGTCGCCGGCCGCATGGCCGTGGCGGTCGTTGACCTGCTTGAAATGATCGAGGTCGGCCATCGCGAGCGCCATCGGCTGGCCCTGGCCGCGCGAGCGCTCGATCAGCAGCGGCAGCGTCGCATCGACATGGCGCCGGTTCGCGAGCCCGGTCAGCGGGTCCTCGAGCGTCTCGCGGTGCAACTCGGCGGTGCGCTGCTCCAGCAGCTCCTTCTCGGCCTCCAGCTGCTGCGTGCGCAGCCGCTGCAGCTCGGCCTCGAGGCGCGAGCGCTCGCCGTCCATCAGCGCACGCTCGACATCGATGCGGTTCACCATCAGCCGCGCCTGCGCCTTGCTCTGCAGCGCCACACGCTGCATCTCGATCTGGTGGTGCGCCTCGCAGTGCAGCAGCGCCGGCTCGAACTGGCGCACGGCCTTGTAGGCGCGGTGCAGCGCCGAGTGCACGCGCATGCGCGTCGTCTCGTGGTCGAGCTGGGTCAGCGACTGCAGCGTGGCGGTGAGCTCGGTGATGGCCTCGTCGTTGCGGCCTTCGCGCAGCAGCACCTCGGCGATGTTGTGGCGCATGCGCAGCACCACCGCACGGAAACCGTTCTGCACCGCGCTCGCGAGCGCCTCCTGCAGCAATGCGCGCGCCTCGGCGTACTCGCCGGCCAGGCCGAGCGCTTCGCCGAGGTTGCCCTGCGTGACGCTGACACGGTAGACATCGCCGTGGCGGCGCGCCAGCGACAAGGCCCGCCCACCGTACTGGCGGGCCCGCTGCACCGCCTGCCGGCTCGCCTCGTCATCAGCGCGCAGCTGCGCCTGGTAGTAGGCGCTGATCGCGGTGGCGGTGAGGTTGTTCAGCGCCAGCATGCGGTCGCCATGGCCGCCGTGCTCGCGCGCCATGCCCAGCGACTGCAGCAGGAAGCTCTCGGCCTGGATCGAATCGCCGAGCCGGTCGTAGCAGATGCCAATGCGGTTCAGCGCCACGCCCATCGCGAGGCCGCGCTGGTGCGCGCGCGCCAGCTCGAACGACGCGGTGGCGTGCTTCAGCGCTTCTTCCTGCAGGCCGATCTCGCTGAACGAGATCGCCAGCAGGCACAGCGTGTCGCACTGCTCGTCGATGCGCCCGGCAGCTCTCCAGAGCGCCAGCGCCTCGCGCGCCGATTGCACCGACGGCTCGAACAGCCCGAGCCGCCAGCGGTGGTTGGCCAGCAGCGTGTGGGCACGCGCCAGTATCAGCGGGTCGCCCAGCGTGATGGCGCCTTCGAGGGCCTGTTCGGCCAGCGCGAGGCCTTGCTGGTGTTGGCCGCCATCGTGGGCGGCCTGCGAATCGGCGATCAGCCTGACGAGGCGGCGGGCTGCCGTGTCGGGGCCGGCGGGGGTGTGGTGGGGCAAGACGTGGGCGACCATGGAGGGCCCGATTGTGCGTGGCCCGGCGCAGCCGCGCCAGACGCCAAGGCGTCAGGTTCGCGACGCGCCGTCAACTCCTGCGCAACGCGTGCCGGATGCGCCAGCCGAGCAGCACCGCGATGACCGCGGCGTACACCGCGACCTCGGCGAAATTGTTCTTCGCCGCCTTCATCCAGAAAAAGTGCAACAGGCCCAGCAGCACGATCGCGTAGACGCACTTGTGCAACGCCTGCCAGCGCTTCGCCCCCAGCGCCTTGATGGCGCGGTTGAACGAGGTGGCGGCCAGCGGGATCATCAGCACGAAGGCCAGGAAGCCGACCAGCGCGAACGGGCGCTTCGGGATGTCGCGCACGATGGCATCGATGTCCAGCCCCATGTCCAGCCAGGCATACGCGAAGAAATGCAGCACGACGTAGAAGAACGCGAACAGCCCCAGCATGCGCCGGAAGCGCGCCAGCGCCGGCTGGTTCGCGATCACCCGCAGCGGCGTCACGGCCAGCGTGAGGCACAGCAGGCGCAGCGTCCAGTCGCCGGTCGAGCGGATCAGCGCTTCGGCCGGGTTGGCCCCCAGCGTGTTCATCACCGCGCCGTAGAACAGCCACGCGAACGGCAGCAGGCCGGCGACGAACAGCAGCGGCTTGGCCGCCGGATGCAGCAGCGGCGAGCGCCGGCGCGGCTGGGCGGGGGACGACAGCACAGCGGTCTTCATCGCCGGTTCGCGATCAGAACAGCTTCTTCAGGTCCATGCCCGCATAGAGCTGGCCGACCTGGGCTTCGTAGCCGTTGAACATCAGCGTCGCGCGCTTCTTCGCGAACAGGCCGTCCTCGCCGATGCGCCGCTCGGTCGCCTGGCTCCAGCGCGGGTGGTCGACGTTCGGGTTGACGTTCGAGTAGAAGCCGTACTCCTGCGCGGCCGCATGGTTCCAGGAGGTGAGCGGCTGCTTGTCGGTGAAGCGGATCTTGACGATCGACTTGCCGCTCTTGAAACCGTATTTCCACGGCACCGCCAGCCGCACCGGCGCGCCGTTCTGGTTCGGCAGCACCTCGCCGTACAGGCCGAAGGCGAGCAGCGCGAGCGGGTTCATCGCTTCGTCGAGGCGCAGGCCCTCGACGTACGGCCACGACAGCACGCGCGAGCCGAGGAAGGGCATCTGCTTCGCATCGCCCAGCGTCACGAACTCGACGTACTTTGCATTGCCGGTCGGCTCGACGCGCTTGATCAGTTCCGACAGCGAATAGCCGACCCACGGGATCACCATCGACCAGCCCTCGACGCAGCGCAGCCGGTAGACGCGCTCCTCCATCGGCGCGAGCTTCAGCAGCTCGTCGAGGTCGTAGACCTTGGGCTTCTTCACCTCGCCCTCGATCGCGACCGTCCAGGGGCGCGTCTTCAGCGAGCCGGCATTGCGCGCCGGGTCGGACTTGTCGGTGCCGAACTCGTAGTAGTTGTTGTAGCTGGTCACGTCGTTGTAGGACGTGAGCTTTTCCATCGTGATCGCGCCGGGAACGGCACTGCGCGCGCCCGGCAGCGGGGCCAGCTTGTTCGGGCGGGCTGCCTGTGCCATCGCATCGCGCGCGGCCCAGCCGGACAGCGCCGCGCCGCCGGCGCCGAGCGCCATCAGCTTCAGCAGCTCGCGGCGGCGCTCATAGACGGCGCGCGGCGTGATCTCGGACGGCACGGCATGGTCGAAGCCGCGGTTCGGGCGGTGATGCATGGAAACTCCTGGGGGCGCCGAAGCGCGTTGCCGGTCAGTCGCAATTCGAGCCGGGAACCTTACAGCGGTTCCGCGCGCCCGRCYGCGTCAGGGCAATTCGCCAAAGTTCGTGTCGTCGATCACGGTGCCGAATTGCGTGTCGGAGAACAAACGCAGCGAATTGCGCGCGGTGCGCTCCCGGAAGCTCTTGCGGGCGAACAGCTTGGCCTGCGCCTCGCCGGGCAGATCGGTGATGTTGATGATGTTGCGCACGATCAACGTGTCGATCACGTCCTCGATCACGCGGACGAAATCGGCATCGAGCTTGCCGAAATCGCTGCTGACCGGGCTGTGCCCGATGAAGGCCAGCAGATCCGGATGCCCGTCCGCGATGAACTCGGTGCCGGCGCCCGGTTGGCGATGCAGGCTGTCGATCTGTCCGTCGGGTCCGCGTCGGATGTAGGGCATGGGGGCGTTCGCAGTGGCGAGTCGGATGACTATAGTCGCGCGCACGCCGGACGGAAATGAAAAAGGCCGGTCATCGACCGGCCCCTGTGGCGCGAAGCGTGAGATTGGGCGCGTTCAGCGCAGGCCGGCGATGTAGTCGGCCACTGCCTTGATTTCCTTGTCGTTCATCTTCGCGGCGACACCGGTCATCTGCGGGCTGTTCTTGCGCAGCCCGCCGCGGAAGGCCACCAATTGCGCTTCGGTGTAGTCGGCGTGCTGGCCGCGCAGGCGCGGGTACTGGGCGGGGATGCCGGCACCGGTGGGGCTGTGGCAGCCGGCGCAGGCCGGGACGGCGCGGTCGGCGATGCCGCCGCGGTAGATCTTCTCGCCGAGCGCGACCGATTCCTTGCTCTTCGCGAAACCGGGCTTCGCGTCCTTCGAGGCGTAGAACGCGGCGACATTGCGCATGTCGTCCTCGCTCAGCGTCGAGGCCATGCCCTTCATCACCGGGTTGTCGCGCTTGCCTTCCTTGAACTCGGCCAGCTGCTTGACCAGGTATTCGGGATGCTGACCCTGCAGGATCGGGTTGGCCGGGCTGCCGCGCGAACCGTCGGCCGAATGGCAGGCACCGCACACGTTGGTCGAGATCGCCTGGCCTTTCGCGACGTCGGGCTTGGCC
>NZ_JBFUFP010000329.1:0-5172 GCF_056403375.1 Rhizobacter sp. P2_H2 | reverse complement strand
GCGGCGGTCGGCACGTCGGGCAGCGACGGCAGCCGGTGCGCTCCGGTGACGGCCAGCGCGCGCAGCTTGCCCGACTGCACGAACGGGAGGAACGGTGGCGGCGTGCCGAAGCTCAGGTCGACCTGCGAGCCCAGCAGGTYCTGCAGCGCCGGGCCGGTGCCCTTGTACGGCACGTGGGTCATCTGCACGCCGGCCTGCTGCGCGAGCATCGCGCCGGTGACGTGCTGCAGCGAGCCATTGCCCGACGACGCGAAGCTCAGCTTGCCGGGGTTCTGCTTCGCATAGGCGACCAGCTCGGCCAGCGTCTTGACCGGCAGCCCGGCGCGCACGACGACCAGCTGCGGCGCGTTCAGCACATTGGCCACCGGCTGCAGGTCGCGCTGCTCCCACTGCGACTGCTTCATCAGGTGCGGCGTGATCACGTGGTAGCCGGAGTACTGCATCAGCAGCGTGTAGCCGTCGGGCTCGGCGCGCTTGACGGCCACCGCGGCGATGCCGCCGCTCGCGCCGCCGCGGTTGTCGACGACGACCGTCTGGCCGAGCGCCTTGCCCAGCGGCTCGGCCAGCATGCGCGCGGCCAGGTCGGTGGTGCCGCCGGGGGCGGTCGGCACGATCAGCGTGATCGGCTTGGAGGGATAGGGGGCGGCGGCCAGCACCGGGAGCGAGAGGGCGGCCAGCGACAGGGCGATGGCGTGCAACGTGCGGTTCATGGAATGTCTCCTGTGTTGTGATCGGGTTCAGCCGCGGGCCAGCGCGCGTGCACGCGTGGCCTCGAAGTCGGCGGGCAAGGGATGCAGGTCGAGGCGCCGGCCGGCCTTGACGACCTGGCCGGGCAGCGCGTGGCCGATCAGCGCCGGCAGGCGCGATGCGGCCGCCAGCAGCGCCGGCAGGTCGACGCCGGTGTCGTAGCCCATCAGCGCGAGCGCATGCACGATGTCCTCGCTGCAGACGTTGCCGCTCGCACCCGGCGCATACGGGCAGCCGCCCAGGCCGCCGAGCGAGGCGTCGAAGCGGTCGGCACCGGCCTCGATCGCGGCCAGCAGGTTCGCGAGGCCGAGGCCGCGCGTGTCGTGGAAGTGCACCGTCAGCGCGGTGCCCGGCCAGCGCGCGCGGAAACCCCGCACCAGCGCCTGCACCTGGGGCGGGTACGCCATGCCGGTGGTGTCGCACAGCGTCACGCCCTGCGCGCCGAGTTCGTCGACGAAGCGCTCGCACCAGTCCAGCACCGTGCCGGCCGGCACCTCGCCTTCCATCGGGCAGCCGAAGCAGCACGACAGCGAGACGTTGACGGCCACGCCGGCCTCGCGCGCCAGCGCGGCCACCTGCGACAGCGCGGCGAACGACTGCCCGCGCGTCATCCGCAGGTTGGCGAGGTTGTGGCTCTCGCTGGCCGACATCACCAGGTTCAGCTCGTCGGTGCGGGCCTCGATCGCGCGCTGCGCACCGCGCACGTTGGGCACCAGTGCGCTGTAGACGACGCCGGGCCGGCGCGCGATCTCGCGCATCACGACCTCGCCGTCGCGCAGCGCCGGGATGGCCTGCGCCGAGACGAAGGCGGTGACCTCGATCTTGGCCGCGCCGGCCTGCGACAGCGCATCGATCAGCGTGATCTTGTCTTCGGTCGGCACGAAAACGGGTTCGATCTGCAGGCCGTCGCGCATGCCCACCTCGCACAGGCGCAGGCGCCGGTCGTTGCCGTTCCAGATGCTGTTGCTCATGCCACCACCCCCCGTTCGCGCAGCGCGGCGATCTCGCCGTCGCGCAGCCCCAGTTCATGCAGCACCGCGTCGGTGTCGTCGCCGAGGCCAGGCGCCGAGCTGCGCACGCTGCCGGGGGTGGACATCAGCTTGGGCACGATGCCCGGCACCTCGAGCGTGTCGCCGGCCCGCGTGGTCTGCGCGAGCAGCATGTCGCGCGCCCGGTAGTGGGGGTCTTCGGCGATGTCCTGCGCGGTGTAGACCTTGCCGCAGGGCACGCGCGCTTCTCTCAGCACGGCCAGCACGTCGGCCACGTCGCGTGGCGCGGTCCAGGCCTCGATGGCGGCATCGAGCTCGGCCACGCGCGCCACGCGCCCGGCGTTGGCGGCGAGCCCTGCATCGTTGCCCAGCTCCTCGCGGCCGATCGCCTGCATCAATCGCTTGAAGATGCTGTCGCCGTTGCCCGCGATCAGCACCACGCCGTCGCGGCAGCGGTAGGCGTTCGACGGCGCGATGCCGGGCAGCGCGCTGCCGGCCGGCCCGCGCACCGCGCCGAACGCGCTGTACTCGGGCAGCAGGCTTTCCATCACGTTGAAGACGGCCTCGTTCAGCGCCACGTCGATCACCTGGCCGCGCCCGCCGTGGGCCTGGCGGTGGTACAGCGCGGTCAGCACGCCGATGCAGCCGTGCAGCGCGGCCAGCGTGTCGCCGAGCGAGATGCCGCAGCGCACCGGCACGCGGCCGGGCTCGCCGGTCAGGTGGCGCAGCCCGCCCATGGCTTCACCGATCGCGCCGAAGCCGGGCAGGTCGCGGTACGGCCCGGTCTGGCCGTAGCCGGAGATGCGCAGCATCACGAGACCCGGGTTCAGCGCCGACAGGGCCTCGTAGCCGAGCCCCCAGCCTTCCAGCGTGCCGGGGCGGAAGTTCTCGATCAGCACGTCGGCCTGCGCGATCAGCCGGCGTGCGATTTCCTGGCCTTCGGCGTCGCGCAGGTCGAGCGCGATCGAGCGCTTGTTGCGCGACTGCACCTGCCACCACACGGAGGTGCCGTCCTTCAGCAGGCGCCAGTTGCGCAGCGGGTCGCCGCTGCCGGGCGGTTCGATCTTGATCACGTCGGCGCCGAATTCACCGAGCGTCTTGCCGGCGAACGGGCCGGCGATCAGCTGGCCCATCTCGACGACGCGCACGCCGTGCAATGCGCCGGGGGCGGGGGAGGGTGTGTTCATCGGGCCATTGTCGAAACCGGCCCGGCGATGGGGAATGGCAAAGGCGTGCAGCGAGCTTTCGCGGTTCGCGAAAGCGGCCGCGGGTCAACCCGGATCGAGGTGGTCGATCAGCAGCCGCACGTGGCGCGACACGGCGGCCGCATCGCGCACGCCGAGCAGCAGCTTGCGGCGCGCCCAGTCGTCCGCGAGGCCGACCTGCCGCAGGTCCATCGAGCGCAGGTGCGGCAGGATCGCATCGCGCGGCAGCACGCCGATGCCGAGGCCGGCGGCCACCATGCGGCACATCGCGTCGAAGCTGCGCACGCGGATGCGCAGCCGCAGCTGGCGCCCGAGCGCCTGCGCCTCGGTGTGCAGCCGGCGCGCCAGCGAGGTGCCTTCCGAGAGGCTCACGAAATCGCAGTCCAGCAGCTCCTCGAAGCGCAGGCTGCGCCGGCGCGCCAGCGCATGCCCGCGCGGCACCACCAGCACCAGCCGGTCCTCGCGGTAGTTCATCGTGTGCAGCCCGTGCGTGGCGGTGCGGTCAGCGAAGATGCCCAGGTCGGCCCGGCCGTCGAGCACGGCCTGCACCACCGCACTGCTGTCTTCCTCTTCCAGCTCGATGCGGATGCCCGGGTTCTGCGCGACGAAGGCGGCGATGTCCGGCGGCAGGAACTGCGTGATCGCCGAGGTGTTGGCCCACAGCCGCACCACGCCGACCAGCCCGGCCGCGTGGTCGGAGAGGTCGGCCGCCAGCCGGTCGACATCGCTCAGGATGCGCTGCGCATGCTGCTGCAGCGCCTGCCCGGCGGCCGTCAGCGTGACGCCGCGGGAATGGCGTTCCAGCAGCGTGCTGCCGACAGCCGCCTCCAGGTCGGTGATGCGCTTGCTGGCCGCGCCCACCGCGAGGTGTGCGAGCGCGGCGCCCTGGCTGATGCTGCCGCTGCGCGCGACCAGGCTGAACAGCTGCAGCGAGACGAGGTCGAGGCGGTGAAGATTCATGCGATCAGCGCCTCCAGGCTCTTGCGCGTGAACGGCT
This sequence comes from Rhizobacter sp. P2_H2, assembly GCF_056403375.1. NCBI lineage: Bacteria > Pseudomonadati > Pseudomonadota > Betaproteobacteria > Burkholderiales > Sphaerotilaceae > Rhizobacter > Rhizobacter sp. P2_H2. The sequence goes on along the minus strand of NZ_JBFUFP010000329.1, from coordinate 1,234 downwards.
TCGGCAGGAAGGCGGCCGCGTCCGGCCAGTCGGCGCGCCGTGCATGCACTTCCGGCGGCAGGCCCGAGCTCAGCACGATGCGCTGCTGCGGCCAGTCATGCGCGATGCGGTGCCACAGCGCGATGCCGTCGCCGCCCGGGCCGAGCATCACGTCCGACAGCAGCAGGTCGAACGGGCCGTGCGCCACCATGCAGGCGAGCGCGTCGTGCTCCGACGCCACTGCGGTGACGCTGGCGCCCAGGTCGTCGAGCAGCGCGGCCGCAGTGGCGCGCACGCTGTCGTCGTCCTCCACCAGCAGCACGCGGGCTGCCGCGCCGCGCGCATGCACCGCCGCGCGCGGCAGCGGGGCCGGCGCACCGGCGTGCGAGGCCGCCAGCCACAGCTCGGCCGTGGTGCCGAGGCCCTCGGCGCTGTGCAGCACCAGGCTGCCACCGCACTGGCGCATGAAGCCGTCGACGATCGCGAGCCCCAGCCCGCTGCCTTGCCCGGGCGCCTTGGTCGTGAAGAACGGTTCGGCCACGCGCGCCTGCACCTCGGCCGGCATGCCGTGGCCGGTGTCGTGCACGCGGATCACGACCGCCTCGCCGGCCGGCACCACGCGGTCGCTGTGCGCGACGTGCGCGACCGACAGCGTCAGCATGCCGCCGCCCGGCATCGCGGCGGCGCTGTTCAGCGCGAGGTTCAGCAGCGCGTTCTCCAGCTGGCCGCGGTCGGCCTGCACCGACAGCGCGGCGTCTGCGCTGCCTTCGTCGATCCGCACCTCGATCGCCGGCCCGACCGAGTACTCGACCAGGTCCTGCATCTCGGCCAGCATGTCGGCCACGCACACCGACTCCACCTCCAGCGGCTGGCGCCGCGCGAACACCAGCAGCCGCCGCGACAGGCCGGCCGCCGACTCGGCCGCCTTGTGCGCGCGCACGGCCAGCGCGCTGACCCGCTCGTCACCGAGCAGCCGATGGCGCAGCAGCTCCAGGTTGCCGAGGATCGCGCTCAGGAAGTTGTTGAAGTCGTGCGCGATGCCGCCGGTCAGCTGCCCCAGCACCTCCATGCGCTGGGCCTGCCGCAGCTGTGCCTCCATCGCGCGGCGTGCGCTCAGGTCGCGGCAGACGGCGACCCAGCCGCCGTCGGGCATCGGGTGGCTCAGCATCTCCAGCACGCGCCCGCCCGGCAGGTGCAACTCGGCCGACGCGGCGATGCGGTGCCGGCCCAGGCGCGCCGCGGTCTCGGCCGCGAC
>NZ_JBFUFP010000328.1:0-5178 GCF_056403375.1 Rhizobacter sp. P2_H2 | reverse complement strand
CGCCAGGATGCGTTCGATGGTGTGCGCCGGGTTGAGCGCGGTGTCCGCCATCTGGAACACGATCTGGATGCGGCGCAGGTCTTCCTTCGAGCGCCGGGCCAGCGCGGTCCCGAGCTCGCGGCCGTCGAACACGATGTGCCCGCCGGACGGCGCGATCAGCCCGGCGATCGCGCGCGCCAGCGTGGTCTTGCCGGAGCCGGATTCGCCGATCACGCCGATCGCCTGGCCGCGCTGCAGCGTCAGGTCGATGTCCTGCAGGATCGGCAGCGCCGGGCGGCCCTGGCGGTCGAGCGGCCCGTAGCCGGCGCTGAGGCCGGTCACTTCCAGCAGCGGCCGTGCCGTGGCCTCGGCGGCCTCGGCGGCTGGCCGGCCGGCATCGCGCACCTTCGGCTGCGCGGCGGCCAGCAGGCTCTGCGTGTAGTCGTTGGCAGGCGCCTGCAGGATCTGCCCGGTGCGCCCCAGCTCGCGCATCGCGCCGTCGCGCAGCACCAGGATGTGGTCGGCCATCTGCGCGACCACCGCCAGGTCGTGGCTCACGTAGACCGCGGTGGCGCGGCGCTCGCGCACCACGCGGCGGAAGGCGCGCAGCACCTCGATCTGCGTCGTCACGTCGAGCGCGGTGGTCGGCTCGTCGAGGATCACCAGGTCGGGGTCGCTGATCAGCGCCATCGCCGCCATCAGCCGCTGCAGCTGCCCGCCCGACACCTGGTGCGGGTAGCGCGCGCCGATGTGGTCGGGGTCGGGCAGCGCGAGCTCGCGGAACAGCGCGACCGCCTTCGCCTCGGCCTCGGCGCGCGGCATCAGCCGGTGGATGCGGGCCGGCTCGACCACTTGGTCCATCAGGCTGCGCGACGGGTTGAACGAGGCGGCCGCGCTCTGCGCGATGTAGGCCACGCTGCGCCCGCGCAGCGCGCGCTGCTGCGCCGGGGTCAGCGCCAGCACGTCGGCATCGCCGATGCGGATGCTGCCGCCGGCGATGCGGCAGCCGTTGCGCGCATAGCCCATCAGCGCCAGCGCCGTGGTGGTCTTGCCCGAGCCCGATTCGCCGATCAGCGCCAGCACCTCGCCGGGGGCGATGCTGAAACTCAGGTCGCGCACGATGGGCTGCTCGCCGTCGCGCGTCTGCGCGACGATGTTCAGGCCGCTGACGGTGACCGGCGCGCCCATCAGCGTTCCCCGCGGGCCGAGCGCCCGGGCAGGTTGTCGATCAGCAGGTTGACCGCGATCGTCAGGCTGGCGATCGCGAGCGCCGGCATGATGATGGCGGCGCTGCCCAGCGGCAGCGCGCCGATGTTCTCGCGCACCAGCGAGCCCCAGTCGGCGGCCGGCGGCTGCACGCCCAGGCCGAGGAAGCTCAGCGACGCGAGCAGCAGCACCACGTAGACGAAGCGCAGGCCGAGGTCGGCCGCCATCGGGCCGACGATGTTGGGCAGGATCTCGTTGAGCATGATGTACAGCCGCCCCTCGCCGCGCGTGCGCGCCACGGTCACGTAGTCCATCGCGTCGATGTTGACGGCGAGCGAGCGCGCGATGCGGTAGGCGCCCGGCAGGTAGATGACGGCCGCGGTGACGACCAGCGTCGACATTGCCGAGCCGAAGGCCGCGACCATGATCAGCGCGAACATCTTGCCGGGCACCGAGGTCAGCGTGTCCACCGCGCGGCTGAGCAGCGCGTCGACCCAGCGCCCGCTGGCGGCCGCCAGCAGCGCGAGCAGCGTGCCCATGCCGCTGGCCAGCAGCGTGGCGGCCAGCGCCACGCCCACCGTGTAGCGCGTGCCTTGCACGACGCGGGCGAACACGTCGCGGCCGAGGAAGTCGGTGCCGAACCAGTGCGCCGCGCTCATCGGCGCGAACACCGCGGCGTCGCCCATGCTRCTGCCGCTGTCGCTCAGCAAACCGGGGCCGAGCAGCGCGGCCAGCAGCCAGAACAGCAGCACGGCGGCGCTGGCCCAGGCGAGCGGGCTGGTGCGTGTTCGCCGGGGGCGGACGGGAAGGGGGGTGCTGTTCATCGGTAGCGCAGCCGCGGGTTGGCCACGATGCTGCAGATGTCGRCCAGCGTCACCAGCAGCAGGTAGGCGGCGCAGAACAGCATCGCGCAGGTCTGCACCAGCGGCATGTCGCGCTGCGTCACGCCGTCGACCATCAGGCTGGCGACGCCGGGGTAGTTGAAGATGGTCTCGACGATGATCACGCCGCCCAGCAGGTACGACAGCGTCATCGCGACCGCGTTGGCGATCGGGCCGACCGCGTTCGGCAGCGCATGCGCGAGCACGGTGCGCATCGGCGTCGCGCCCTTCAGCAGCACCATCTCGATGTACGGCGCCTTCAGCTGGTCGATCACCGCGGCGCGCGTCATGCGCATCATCTGCGCCACCATCACGCAGCACAGCGTCATCACCGGCATCGCGAACGATCGCAGCATCTTCAGCGGCGAGTCGAAGCTGACGCCGTACGACAGCGCCGGCAGCCAGTGCAGCTCGACCGCGAACACCAGCACCGCGAGCGTCGCGACGAGGAACTCGGGCACCGACACCACGGCGACGGCGCCGCCGCTGACGATTCGGTCGAACAGCGAGCCGCGGTACATCGCCGCGGCGATGCCCAGCAGCAGCGCGAGCGGCACCGCGACGAGCACCGTGATCGCCGCCAGCAGCAGCGAGTTCGGCAGCCGGCTGGCCAGCATGTCGACCACCGGCGTGTGGGTGACGATCGACTCGCCCGGCTGGCCGCGCAGCAGCCCCGCCAGCCAGCGCCCGTAGCGCACCGGTGCCGGCACGTCCAGGCCCATCTGGTGGCGCAGCGCGGCCAGCGTCTCGGGCGTGGCTTCCTGGCCGAGCTGGGCCTGCGCCGCGTCGCCCGGCAGCACCGCGGTGATCGCGAACACCAGGGCCGAGACGACCAGCAGCGACACCAGCGCGAGGCCGATGCGCTGCAGGCTGAGGCGCAGGATCAAGCCGTTCATGGCCGTGGCTCAGGCGTCCAGCCAGACGTGCTCGGCGAACGAGTAGCCCATCAGCCCGCCGAGCGGGATCGGCGACAGGCCCTTGAGCTTGCTGCTGTGGCCGTCCAGGCTGGCCAGGAACAGCGGGATGCCCAGGCCGGCCTGCTCGTGGATCATCACCTGCATGTCGGCGTACTGCTGCTTGCGCTTCGCGGCGTCGGTCTCGGCGCGCGAGGCGACCAGCAGCTGGTCGAACTTCTCGCTCTTCCAGCGCGACTCRTTCCAGGCCGCGTCGGACTTGAAGAACAGCGTCAGCAGCGTGTCGGCGCTCGGGCGCGGGTTGACGTTGCCGAAGCCGACCGCGCTGTTGAGCCAGTGGTTGGACCAGTAGCCGTCGGCCGGCATGCGCTTCACGTCCAGGTTGAGGCCGATCTTCTGCGCCGACTGCTGCATCACCAGCGCCATCTCGACCGAGTACAGCGCCGCCGGCGAGGCGATCACCGGCACCGGCGCGTCGCCCAGGCCCGACTTCTTCAGGTGGAACTTCGCCTTGTCGAGGTCGAAGGCGCGCTGCGGCAGGCCGGCGAAATGGAAGCGGTTGGTCGGGTCGATCGGCTGGTCGTTGGCGAGCACCGCATGGCCGAGCGCGACCGACTTGCGCATCTGCTCGCGGTCGATCAGGTGCTTCATCGCGAGGATGAAGTCGGGGTTGGCACCCGGGCCCAGGTCCTTGCGCATGATCAGGTCGGAGTACTGGCCCGACTGCGTGCTGAACACCGCGAAGCCGGGCGTGCCCTTGATGCGCTCGACCGAGCGCGGGTTGACCGAGCCGGCCAGGTCGAGGTCGCCCGACAGCAGCGCGTTGACGCGCGCGCCTTCGTCGCCGATGCCGACGAACTCGATCTCGTCGAGGTACGGCTGGCCCGGCTTCCAGTAGCCCTCGTTGCGCACCGCGATCGAGCGCACGCCGGGTTTGAACTCCTTCAGCTTGTACGGGCCGGTGCCGATGCCGGTGCTGAAGTCGGTGGTGCCGTCCTTCACGATCATGAAGTGGAAGGTGCCGAGGATCACCGGCAGGTCGGCGTTGGGCGCGGAGAGCGTCACCGTCACCTCGTTGGCGCCGCTCGCCTTCACGCTGTCGATCTGGTCGGCCAGCGCCTTGGCCTTGGAGGCGGTGGCCGGGTCCTTATGGCGCATCACCGAGAACACCACGTCGGCCGGGGTCAGCGGCTTGCCGTCATGGAACTTCACGTCCTTGCGCAGTTTGAAGACCCAAGTCTTCGCGTCCTTGGTGTCGAAGGATTCGGCCAGTGCCGGCTGCGGCGTCAGGCTGCCGTCGAGCGAGGTCAGGCCGTTGTAGAGCATGGTGCCGCGCGAGTAGTCGGTCTGGTTCGACATCTTCGACGGGTCCAGCGTGTCGGTGATCGCCGCGGTGGCGCCGGCCACGCGGATGCGCCCGCCGCGCTTCGGCGTGGCGGCGTGGGCCGACAGCGCGAGGCTCGACAGGCCGCCGGCCAGCGTGGCCTGCATGCCGCCCGCCATCAGCAGGGCCAGTACGTCGCGCCGGCTGGCGCCGCGCTTCAGTGCGCCCAGCAGGCGCGTGCTCTCTTGCGGACCGACGAGGTCTTCAAACTTCCGGCGCTCGTTCATCGCATGTTCCTCTGTGCAGTGGGAGGGAAGGGGTTGTCGTTCGAAGCCCGTGCGGCGTCATTTCAGGCCACCATGTCCTTGACGCGGTAGTACAAGCCGACGGCGGGGAGGAACCAGGGCGGGCCGAGGTGCCCGGGGATCGCGGGCCAGGGCCGGTCGCGCCACGGGTTGGCAGCGGCATTGCCGGCCATCACCTCGGCCATGCGCAGCCCCATGTGCACCGACATCTGCGTGCCGTGCCCGCTGTAGCCCATCGAGTAGTACAGGCCGTCGCGCTCGCCGGCATGCGGCAGGCGGTCCTGCGTCATGTCGACCAGTCCGCCCCAGCAGTAGTCGATGCCGGCGCCGGCCAGCTGCGGGAAGGTCTCGATCAGGCCGCGCTGCAGGATCGCGCCGCTCTTGCGGTCGGAGGTCGGGCTGCTGAGCGCGAAGCGCGCGCGGCCGCCGAACACCAGCCGGTGGTCGGCGGTCAGCCGGAAGTAGTGGTGGATGTTGGCCACCGTGACGCAGGTGCGGCGCACCGCCAGCAGCGAGCGTGCGCGCTCGGTGCCGAGCGGCTCGGTGACGATGATGAAGCTGCCGATGCC
>NZ_JBFUFP010000327.1:0-5179 GCF_056403375.1 Rhizobacter sp. P2_H2 | reverse complement strand
TGCTTGACTTCCTGCGGGACATATCTGGGCAACAGACGCTGGTGGGAGTAGAGAACAAGAATACTGGCTCGCCCACCAGCGATACGAACCGAATCAATGCGATCACCGGCAAGGTTGGATCGTTCTGGGGCGCCGATTTCGGATTCGGAGGCGCGGTTGGGAACCGCGGCAACATGGTGGCCGAGGCGAAGCGACAGTTCGCCAAGGGCGCCCTCGTTGGGTTGATGTATCACGCTTGCGCGCCGACGCAGAACGAGTACTGCACGTGGGACGACATCGGCGACAAGCACCCGGTGCATTTCACCGACGACCAGTTCAAGGAACTCTTGACGCCTGGAACCAGTTTGAACAACGCGTGGCTAGGTCGGCTCGACACATTGGCCGGCTACTTCCAGCAGTTGAAGGATGCTGGTGTGGTGGTGCTCTTCCGCCCCTTCCACGAGATGAACATGTGCAAGTTCTGGTGGTCCTGTCACAAGGGGACATTCGGCAGTGCGGCGCTCTATCGCATGACGCATGACTACTTGGCAAAGTCGAAGGCTCTGGACAACATCATCTGGGTTTGGAATGTGCAAGACATCAAGAACCCACTGTTCACCACCGACATCGATCAATACAACCCTGGATCAGACTACTTCGACATCGCGTCGCTGGACATCTATGAACTGGGCTATGTCACCAACAGCTACTCCACGATGCTGCGTGTCGCTGACGGCAAGCCGATCGCCATAGGCGAGAATCAGTTCGCCACCACCGTCGATCTCCTGCGCCAGCAACCGAAGTGGGTCTATCAGATGCTTTGGCCGGACTTCATTGACGACCAGCGCAACCGCGCCACTCTGCCGTCGCTGTACAACGGACCAATGGTCCTCACGTTGGAGGAAATGCCTGGCTGGAAGTGAAAGGCTGGCGGGAGGAGGATTCCGCGCAGATTCACGGGGTGACAAGCGCTCGCCGAGCGCTGGCTTCGCTGGTTTCGAACCTCCATCTCGGCCGCAAACTGCGCGCTTCCACTGCGGCCCTTGTTAAAAGCACTGCGTGACGAACTGTCAGAGGATGCCAAGCAAGGCATGCTGTGGGCCGGAGAACGACTGGACGCCGAGGGATTTGCGGAGCGGCTAAGACAGGCCCGCAAGCGATGGAAGCGAGTGATGGCCCCTCCATTGCCTTTGAGCAGAAAGCGGGCAGCTGAAAAGGAGCGGAGGCCACCGCTCGCCTCCGTCGTTCCGCCAACGCTCGGTTCGGAGCGGGCTGGTTGAAGTCTCGGTCGGCTCCTTTGGGTCGATTGCGCCAGTTCGCGAAGGCGCACAGCGGACGTTCAACACCACACAGTTCCACTGGCAGCGCGGCGCGTTGAAGCGCGCCCGCGGGGGCCGCGTCGCTTGACCGATCGTCCGGCTACCTCCAGAACGCCGCAGCGTCCGCATTGAGGCAGCAAGCGGCCTGTCGATAGCTCGAGGCGACCGACCGCAGCCGCTGCAGAGCCGTCGGAATCGACACAAGGTGTGTACCTCCGCACGTGAGGCGTCAGTGCTACAGCGTGGCGCATCGCCGTCCTGTCTCGCACCTGCTACAACACCGGAAAAGAATGGAGGGGAGGCGGACATGGCAAAACGCAGAAACACGAGCCCAGCCGAGGACGTAATGGACCTCGTTGCGATGTTGCCGTGGTGGGCGGRCATTGTGTTGTCGGTAGCCAGCTACCTGCTGCTTCATGGTGTCGCATCGCAGACGGTCGCCCCCGCAGCCGTACCGGCGCAAATTGGAGCGATGGTCACCCACACCCTGTGGAAGACCATCGCGACCGTCGGCCAATACGTACTGCCAATTCTCTGTATGGCGGGGGCGGGCATGTCGGCTTGGCGGCGCAAGGAGCGAAACGGCCTTGTGAATGCTGCCGTGCAAAGCGAGGCGAGCGACGCGCTGGATSGCATGAGYTGGCGCGARTTCGAGATGYTGGTRGGYGAAGGCTTCCGRTTGCAGGGCTACCAAGTTGKCGAAACTGGCGGCGGCGCCGATGGTGGTGTCGACCTTGTGCTAAGGAGATCCCGCGATGCCGCCAGCGAGAAGTTTCTCGTGCAGTGCAAGCAGTGGCGTGCCTTCAAGGTGGGCGTGGACGTGGTCCGCGAGCTGTACGGTGTGATGGCTGCGAAGGGGGCCGCCGGCGGGTTCGTTGTGACGTCAGGCCAGTTCACCGACGCTGCCGTCGACTTCGCAAGTGGTCGCAACGTGACCCTGATCGATGGGCCGAAGCTCCACCGACTCCTTCGAGACGCAAAAGCCGAGGTCACTCGTTCGACGACGCGACCAGCTGTGAAGCCAGCCGTGCCAGCTATTGCAGAACCGCTTCAGGCGTTGACGTGTCCAGTCTGTGCCAAACCAATGGCGCGGCGTACCGCAAAACGCGGCGCAAATGCCGGCGGCGAGTTCTGGGGGTGCACGGGCTATCCCACCTGCCGCGGCACGCGGCCGATCCCCTGATGCCACTCATGACGAGTGATGCTGCGATGAGCGGATTGCGGGCCGCCTTGTGCGTAGCCGAAGCGTAGCTACGCCAATGCCCCTTCAGGGTGGCAAGACACCCCGCCGCTCCCGTCTCGTATAGTGCGCGTGCCCCGTGGCCGGGGGTGAGCGGGAGCGGCAGCCGTCTCATAATCCTTTGGTCGCTGGTTCGAGCCCAGCACGGCCTACCAATACGATCAAGGGCTTGGCGTTGTTTGCCAGGAGCCCCGATCTCCGGCGTAGCCAAAGAACGCGTCCAATTGCAGAGCGGCGCCTCCGGCGCTGCATGCGCCTACCGCTCAACCATTGCACCAGTTCTCCAGCCGCCGAGCAGGCTGCACACCACGGCATCGCGAACTCCGCAGTTTCACCTCCGCGATGCGCGACTGCCGGCGATTTCGACATCATGGTGAACAAAACGGAGAATCGAATGCCCCCGCCCCTCACCCCGAAAGAAGTGTTCCTCGCATTGGTCAACGGCGTCGCGGAGGGCCGCTGGGATGAGTTGCCCGACCTTTATGCCGAGCAGACCGACGTCGTGCACCCGTTTCACCCGCTTCGCGCCCCCGCCCTGCGCACCCGGGACGAGCTGCGCGAACACTTCCGGCCCAACGATGCCAGCCCGCGGCTGAACCGCAAGGCGACCAACATCGTCATCCACGAGACCAAGGACCCCGAAGTCATCATCGCCGAGTTCGAGTACCAGGGGACCGTGGAGGGCGCGGATGAGCCGTTCTCGATTCCCGGCATCTTCGTGATCCGGGTGCGCGACGGCCAGATCGTGAGCTCGCGCGACTACCTCGACCACCTCACCTCCGCGCGCGTCCGTGGCCAGCTGGACTGGCTCGTCGCGGCGATGAAGGCATGATGGCCGCATCAAGTGACCGACAAGGAGTGAACCCGATGTACGGACAAGCCATGCGGATGAAGCGAGCTGCCCTGCCCTTTGCCGCAGCGCTGGCGCTGTTTGCCGCGCAGGCCGATGCGGCGGACCTGACGGCGCAGCAGCAACTGTTCCGCTCCATCTACCAGGAGCTGGTCGAGATCAACACCACGGATTCGGAGGGCGACACCACCGTGGCGGCGCAGGCCATGCACAAGCGCCTGCTCGACGCCGGCTTCACGGCCGCCGAGGTGGAGGTGATCACGCCCTTCCCGCGCAAGGRCAACCTGGTGGCGCGCTACAAGGGCAGCGGTGCGAAGAAGCCCCTGCTGCTGCTGGCCCACGTCGACGTGGTCGAGGCCAAGCGCAGCGACTGGAAGACGGACCCCTTCAAGCTGCAGGAGAAGGACGGCACCTTCACCGCCCGCGGCAGCATCGACGACAAGGCGATGGCGTCGATCTTCGTCTCGGTGCTGGGGCAGTTGAAGAAAGAAGGCTTCGCGCCGAACCGCGACATCGTCCTGGCGCTCACGGCCGACGAGGAGAAAGGCGACACCCCCGCCAACGGGGCCAGCTGGCTGCTGAAGAACCGGCGCGCATGGGTGGAGGCGGAGTTCGGCATCAACGAGGGCGGGCGCGGCGAACTGAAGGACGGCAAGCCGCTTTCGCACATCGTGCAGATCGCCGAGAAGACCTACGTGCAGGCCGAGTTCGAGGCGACCGGCCCCGGCGGACACAGCGCGCGGCCGACGGTGGACAACACCATCTACGACCTGGCGGAGGCGCTGACGCGGCTGCGGCAGTACCAGTTCCCGGTGCGGCTGAACGATGCGGCTCGCCTCTACTTCGAGCGCAGTGCGGCGCTGCAGTCCGGCCAGATGGCCAGCGACATGCGGGAGATGGCCAAGGCCAGCCCGGCCCCCGATGCCATCGACCGCCTGTCGAAGGTGTCGAGCATCGTCGGGCTGCTGCGCACCACGTGCGTGGCCACGATGCTGAACGCCGGCCACGCACCCAACGCGCTGGCGCAGAGCGCCAAGGCCAGCGTCAACTGCCGGATGCTGCCCGACGAGGATCTGGGCTTCGTCACCCGCAAGCTCACCGAGATCGCCGGCCCCAAGCTGAAGGTGACGCTGACACGCGAGGGTGAAGCGACGGCGCCCGCTTCGCCGCTGCGGCCCGACGTGATCGGCCCCATTGAGGCGGTGAGCGCCGAGCTGTGGCCCGGCGTGCCGGTGATCCCGACGATGGGCGTGTCCACCACCGACAGCCGTCACTTTCGTGAAGTGGGCATCCCGATGTATGGCGTGTCGGGCCTGTTCGCCGATCCGCTCAACACGGGGGTGCATGGCTTGAACGAGCACATCGGCGTGCAGCAGTTGTACGACGGGCGGGAGTTCATGTATCGGTTGATCAAGAGGTTGGCGCAGTGAGAACCACCCGATAGGTCAACGAAGAAGGCATTCATTTCGAAGCTCGTGAATCCTCATCCTGGCTCATGGCGAACAGATTCACGGCTCGCACAGCGTGCCTTTCGCGCTGATGGTGGAAGCCGTGTTCGATCACCTGACCCAATGAGCAAGGTGGTCAGGTGATGCGCCTCGGGATCGCATTTCAGCGCTTGATCGCCAGCACCAGCACCCCACCCGCCACCATCGCGATGCCGGCCCATTCGCGCAGGCTCGGCCGCTCGCCGAGGAAGGCGAACGCGAACACCGCGACCAGCACCAGGCTCAGTTTGTCGACCGGCGCCACCTGCGACGCATCGCCGATCTGCAGCGCCCGGAAGTAGCA
>NZ_JBFUFP010000326.1:0-5216 GCF_056403375.1 Rhizobacter sp. P2_H2 | reverse complement strand
GACCACTCCAACGCCGATTGCGGGCAGCATGCGTCCGGCAGCCACGACTACTTCGTCAGTTCCCACGATCCGTATTTCGGGGCCCCTTCGGTCGAAAGCGTGCGCAGTCCGCTGCACCTCGACGTGAACAACGGCCTCACGTTCGACCAGTTCGCCGCCACCCCGATTCCCCACGGGGCCACCTCGGTGGCCCACTGGAACAATGACACGCAGGGCTTCCACTACGCGCGGATCCACCGCGACGCGTACGGCCAGGTCACCCACCTGTCGCAGACCGATGCCAACACCGCCGACCAACCGGGCAAGGGTGGGGTGTTCCGGAAGTACGACAAGGGCATGAACCTGGTCGGACAGCGTGGCGTGCAACCTGTCACCCACCTGCGCAACCACGGCGAGTTCGCGGCGTACTGCGTCAACAACTACAGCGCGAACGGCCTGTTCTTCTTCACCAGTCACAGCTGACGCCGGCCGGCCGGGCATGTGCAGCGGGTGGTTTCTCCGATACTCTGCGCGTCTCGAAGGCTTCACCTGCCCGCCGTGCCCGACCTGTTCCGCCGCCAGGCCATCGACCACCAGCGCCAGAAGTTCCACGGCGCCATCGTGCTGACGCGCAGCCCGCAGCAGGCCGCGTGGACGGCTTTCTTCGTGCTGCTGGTGTTCGCGCTGATCGCGTTCGCCGCGACGCAGGGCTTTGCGCGCCAGGAAACCGTCGGCGGCGTGCTGCTGCCGAGCGGCGGCGTGCTGCGGCTGGTGGCGCCGCAGGCCGGCGTGGTGCTCGCGGGTGGTGCCGCGCAGGGGCAGCAGGTGGCGGCGAACGCGCCGGTGCTGCGCTTGTCGGCCGAGCAATCCAGCGCGCAGGGGCCGACGCAGTCGGCCGTCGCCGACTCGCTGACCAGCCGCCAGCAGGCGCTGCGCGACGAGCTGAAGCAGCAGGCCGAGCAGGCGCGCCAGCAGGCCGCCGCGCTCGATGCGCGCAGCACCAGCCTGGAGGCTTCGCTGAGGCAGCATGAGCGCGAGATCGCGTTGCAGCGCGAACGCGTCGCGGTGATGCAGGACATCGCCGCGCGCTACCCGGAGCTGGTGCGCTCGGGCGCGGTGTCGCCGGTCGAGGTCGCCGAGAAGAACGCCGAGGTGCTCGACCAGCAGTCGCGCCTGGCCACGCTGGAGCGCCAGCGGCTCGCGCTGCAGCAGGACCTGGCCGCCACCCGCGCGCAGCGCCAGGCCGTGCCGCTGCAGGCCGACCGCGAGGGCTCGCAGCTGCGGCGCGAATCGCAGGCGCTGTCGCAGCAGCAGGCCGAGAACGAAGCGCGCCGCGAGACGGCCGTGCTGGCACCACAGGCCGGGCGCATCGCCACCGTGCTCGCCAGCCCCGGCCAATCGGTCGCRGCGGGCCAGCTGCTGGCGACGCTGCTGCCCGGCGGCAACGGCGGCGCACTGGAAGCCGAGCTCGACGTGCCGACCCGCGCCGCCGGTTTCGTGAAGCCGGGCACGCCGGTGAAGCTGCGCGTCGATGCGTTCCCGTATGCGCGCTTCGGCCAGCTGCCGGCGCACGTTCGCGARGTGTCGCAGAGCGCGGTGACGGCCGTCGACAGCCGGTCCGCTGACGTGGTGGGCGGCGCGGCGGGCGGCGGCACCTACCGCGTGCGCGTCGTGATCGACCCGACCGACAGCGCCGCGCTCGCCTGGCGCGACGCGCTGAAGGCCGGCATGCGCGTGCAGGCCAGCCTGGTCGCCGAGAAGCGCACGCTGATCGAGTGGGTGCTGGAGCCGCTGGCCGGCCTGCAGGTGGCGGCGCGATGAGCCTGGAGCAGGATCCGGTGCCGCCCGGCGTGACGCGCCGGCTCGGCCTGTCGCGCCACCTGCCGGTGATCGTGCAGACCGAGGCCACCGAATGCGGGCTCGCGAGCATCGCGATGATCGCCGTCTACCACGGCATCGACACCGACCTGCCGACGCTGCGGCTGCGCTTCGCGCTGTCGCGCAAGGGCACCAACTTCGAGAGCATGGTGCGCATCGCCGGTGCACTCGGGCTGGACAACCGGCCGTTGAAGCTCGAGATGGAGCACCTGCCGCAGCTCCAGCTGCCCTGCGTGCTGCACTGGGACATGAACCACTTCGTCGTGCTGAAGTCGGTGTCGGCGCGGCGCATCGTGATCCACGACCCGGCGATCGGCGTGCGCAGCTTCACGCCGGAAGAGTTCGCGCAGCACTTCACCGGCATCGCGATGGAGCTGACGCCGGCCGCCGGCTTCGAGCCGCGGCGCGAGAAGCTCGAGTTCACGCTGCGCGGGTTGATGGGCCGCATCACCGGGCTCGGGCCGGCGCTCGGGCAGATCCTGGCGCTCGCGGTGGCGCTCGAGGTGGTGGTGATCGCGCTGCCGTTCTACCTGCAGTGGGTGGTCGACCACGGGCTGCTCGCGGCCGACCTCGACCTGCTCGCGATCCTCGCGATCGGCTTCGGGCTGCTGGTGCTGCTGCAGACGGGCCTCGGCGCGGTGCGCGGCTGGTGGGTCGCGACGCTGAGCGCGCGGCTCAATTTCCAGTGGCTGGGCAACGTGTTCGGCCACCTGGTGAAGCTGCCGCTGGAGTTCTTCGAGAAGCGGCACGTCGGCCACATCATCTCGTGCTTCGGGTCGGTGACGGTGATCCAGAAGACGCTGACGACCAGCGTGGTCACCGCGCTGGTCGATGCGCTGATGGTGCTCGGCACCGCCGCGATGATGGCGGCCTACAGCCTGAAGCTGCTCGCGGTGTCGCTGGCCGCGATGGCGCTGTACGCCGGCTTGCGCTGGTCGGTGTTCCGGGCGCTGCGCGCGGCGAGCGCCGAGGAGATCATCCACGCCGCGCGGCAGCAGACGCACTTCCTCGAGACCGCGAGCGGCATCCAGAGCGTGCGGCTGTTCGGCCGCGGCAACCTGCGCCGCGCCGGCTGGATGAACATGCTGGCCGACCAGTTCAACGCCGGCCTGCGGGTGCAGCGCGTGCACATCGGCAACGAGACGGCGCAGACGCTGCTGTTCGGGCTGGAGCGGGTGCTGGTGGTGTGGCTCGCGGCGCGCTCGGTGCTGGCCGGCAGCTTCACGGTCGGCATGCTGTTCGCGTACATGGCCTACAAGGAGCTGTTCTCGACGCGCGTCGCGTCGATGATCGACAAGCTGTCGGAGCTGGCGATGCTGCGGCTGCACGGCGAGCGCGTGGCCGACATCGTGCTGGCCGAGGCCGAGGCGGCCGAGGGGCTGGCGGGTGCGAACGCGGTCGAGGTCGACCTGTCGCGCCGGCCGGCGCGCATCGAGCTGCGCGGCGTCTCGTACCGCTACGCGAGCACCGAGCCGTGGGTGCTGGAGAACGTCGACCTGACGGTGGAAGCCGGCGAGTGCCTCGCGCTGACCGGTGCCTCGGGTTGCGGCAAGACGACGCTGGTGAAGGTGATGCTCGGGCTGCTGCCGCCGACGCAGGGCGAGGTGCTGTTCGACGGCACGCCGATCCTGCACCTGGGTCTCGCGAACTACCGCGCGCTGATCGGCACGGTGATGCAGGAGGATCGCCTGTTCTCCGGCTCGCTGGCCGACAACATCTGCTTCTTCGATGCCGAGCCCGACATGGCGCGCATCGAGGCCTGCGCCAAGCTCGCGGCGATCGAGGCCGAGATCCAGGCGATGCCGATGGGCTACCACACGCTGGTCGGCGAYGTGGGCGTCGGCATCTCGGGCGGGCAGAAACAGCGCGTGCTGCTGGCGCGTGCGCTGTACCGCCAGCCGCGCATCCTGGTGCTCGACGAGGCGACCAGCCACCTCGACCTGCGCAACGAGCAGACGGTGAACGACGCGGTGGCGGCGATGCAGCTGACGCGCGTGGTGGTCGCGCACCGGCCGGACACGATCGCGATGGCGGATCGGGTGGTGGTGATCGAGCGGGGGCGGGTAGCGGGGGAGGAGCCTACCCCCACCCCACATCCCGCGGATGCCGCATCGCCGAGCTGACGATCTCCAGGTCCTTCGCCTCGACGCCGAATTCCTCGAACCGGGTTCGCCATTCGCGCACGCAGCGGGCGATGCGATCGACGATCTCGCGGGCCTGCTCTTGCGTCAGCCCGAACATCGGCGCCCGGCTCAACGCATTCGACAAGGTCGCGAGACGCCCTTGCGCACCGACGCTCAGGTGCAGGTAGCGCGTGTGCCCCACCTGTGGCTTCGGCAGCACGTCGTAGAGCGGGCTGAGCGTCCAGCCCTTGGCCTGCGGCTGCCACACGAACGCATGGTTGCGCAGGTGGTCGTCGTCGTTGCTGACCAGGATGTTGAAGACCATGCGGCCGAACAGCTCCGTGCGGTCGCCCTGCACCCGCCCTGCCGCGCCGATGGCGGCGAGCTTCAGCGAGATGTCGGCATACGACGCCTGTGAGGACTGCGACTCGTGCAGTTCGAGCGCCGTCAGCGCACTGATGGCGTGGCGCCGCGCGAAGCCGCCTTCGCAGGGGTAGCGGTCGAAGCGCTCGATCAGCATCACGTCGCGGCCATCGGGCAGGCGCAGCAGTTCGGTCGCCGGCACGGTCAGGCCGCAGGTGCGGGCCAGCTCCAGCGTCGCCCGCTCCACCGCCGGGATGTTGAAGCGATCGTCGACCGACGGGAACTTCGCGAGGTACTGGACGCCGTCCTTCACCACCACCGCCTTCGGGCGCGCGCCGCCCATGCTGGGGCCGGCATCGAACAACTGCTCCAGCTCCTGCGGCACCGRCTCGCTGCGCTGGACCTTGTCGGCCGCATCCAGCAGGTAGCGCACGTCGGCCACCGGTACCAGCCGGCCGCGCGTCTCCTCGTGCTGCAGGCTCGAGCGAACGTCTAGCGCGCCGAACCGGTTCGAGCCGGCCTCCATCAGGTAGCGCGTCTCCGGCAACGCATTCGGCGGCACCTTCAGGATGTTCTCGATGACGCGGCGGCCCCACATGTCGGGCATCGCATCGCGCACGGCACCGAAGAACTCCAGGCCGTTGGACGGCTCGTACGTGCGCTGCGAGCCGGGCACGGCCCCCTCGAGCGACAGCGTCGCCGCATCGACCGGGATGGCTTTCGGCCGTTCGAGGTACTTGGCGCCATAGCCGAAGCTCGACGACACGCGCTTCAGCCCCTCTTCGACGATGCCCAACTGCCCGGCCGGAACAGCCTTCAGCTCGTCCGGCAACCAGGCGAAGACGACCCCTTTGAACTCAGAAGGCATAGGGA
>NZ_JBFUFP010000325.1:0-5227 GCF_056403375.1 Rhizobacter sp. P2_H2 | reverse complement strand
GTCCACCAGAAGGCGTGCGCGCGCGGCGGGCGCAGCCAGCGGCCGACCCACGGCAGCGTGGCCAGCAGCCAGGCGAGCAGCACGCTGTCGAGCGCGACGCGCAGGTCGAAGCGCGCGCCCAGCCACAGCGCGGCGGCCCAGTCGCCGGCCGACAGCGCCGCGTCGGGCGGTGCGAACCAGAGGCCGAAGACGGCGCGGTACACGGTGCCGACGACGAGGAGCACGGCGGCCATCGCGAGGGCGAGGCGAAGATGCGGACGCAGCAGGGACATGGTCGATTCGATCTCAGGAGGTCGGCGCCACGGTCGCGCGGCCACGCAGCCGCGCGATCAGGAACGCCACGCAGCGTGCCAGCGCCCACAGCCACAGCAGCGGGTCCAGCAGCGCATCGAAGACGTTGCCGGTCGGCAGGTGCGTCACGGCATGGAAGGTCAGCGCCAGCAGCACGGCCCAGGCGGCCGCGTGCTGCCGGCCGCGCACGATCACCGCGAGCGCGAACACCGACAGCACGACGGCTGCCACAGGCGCCTGCACCGCATCGAAACCCCACGGGTACAGGCCGAGCGACAGCGCGCCGACCGCATCGGCATAGAGCACCAGGCCGCCGGCCACCAGGGCCGCGGCCAGCGCGGGCGGCAGGGTCTGCTGCGCGGGGCGATCGACGAAGCGCTTCCAGACCGAGAYACCGCACAACGCGGCGAACAGCCCGCTCGGTTGCTGGAATGCGAGGCCGAGCCACCAGGCCGGCGAGGCCGGGCCGGGCAGCCACATCGCGGCCAGCGCGAGCAGTGCAACGGCAGCGCGTGGCTTCGTTCCTCGCAGCGGCAGCAGCGACAACAGCAGCGCCGCGCCGACCACGCCCCACGCCAGCCGTGCCCAGACGATCTGCTGACCGAGTTCAGGCAGCGTCATGGCGCGCCCTCCCCGTCCTCGATGTCATAGACCTGGTGCCCGATCGCCTGCCGCTGCGCGGTGTAGGTGACGTGCAGTTGCCGGCCCAGCTGCTGCACGCTCGGGTACGAGAACTCGTCGCCGGCGTTGCCGCGCTGCACGTCGAGTGCCGGCGTCCAGGCCTGCGCATCGGCCGAGGTCGACAGCCGCAGCCACTGGCGCGGCGAGCCGCCGGGCAGCGTGTCGTTGTGCAGCAGCACGTAGCCGCCGTTGGCCAGGCGCAGCGCGGCGACCGAGTCGTCGCGGTTCGGGATCTCGAGCGGCGCAACGTCTTCCCAGTGCCGGCCGGCGTCGTGGCTCACCGCCTGCTGCACGCGGTGCGACGGGCCGATGTCGCGCATCACCGCGCGCAGCTCGGTGCCCGACACCGGCAGCAGCGCCGGCTGCAGCGCGGTCGTCGAGCGGCCGATGCGGCTCAGCCAGCGCGGCGCGCCGTCGGCATCGAAGGACACGACCATCGGGTACTTGTTGCGCAGCTCGAAGTAGGCCGGCAGCAGCCAGCCGCCATCGTCGAGCCCGACCGGGTTGGTGCGCACCAGCACGCTGGTGTCGGCCAGCGGCGTCAGCGGCAGCACGCGGCGCACCGCGAAGCTGCGGGCCGCATCGGCGGATTCGAGCTGCACGACGCGCGCCGCCGCCCAGCCGCCCAGTCCGGTCGCGACCATGAAGACATGCACGCGGCCATCCGGCGCGACCCAGGCCGACGGGTTGCCGATGCGGCGCACGCCGAAGCCGAGCTGGCGGCCCAGGCCCGCGCGGTCGACCACCTTCTGTGCCGAGCTCCAGCGGCCGTCGGCCCAACGGGCGAGGTACAGGCTGACGTCGGGTGCGCTCTCGCGCGAACCGGCCCACCAGAACGCGAGCAGCTCGCCGTTCGGCAGCACCGTCAGTGCGCTGGCATGGGCAGCGGGCACGCCGTCAGGCATCGGGATGCGCTGCGACGAGCGGGGCACGAGGCGCGGCATCTTCGCGGGCCCATTCACCGGCTTCACCGCCAGCCGCGGTTCACGAGCCGTCGCACCCGTGATGGCAGCGCGCCGCCATTCGGCCGCCGCGCCCAGCATCACACAGGCCAATGCCAGCACCAACATCCTCGGCGACCGCCGCGCCCGACTCATTCCGCGCCTCTCATTCCGCGCCCGTGCCCTTGCTTGAAAGGCGCAGATTGTGACAGCCGGGGCCGGCTTCAGCGCGATCCCGCCCGAACATGCAGAATGCGGCACGCGAAGGAGGCAGCATGCTCTCTCAGTCCCCCGCCACCCGAACCGCGGCCGACGTGGCGTCGCCGCAGCACCTGCAGGCGATCGCGCAGTCGCACGCGCGCTGTGCCGCGCTCGGGCTCGACGAATCGGCGGTGCCCGAGCTGAACCGGGCCTCCGCCGCGCGGCTGCAGGAATCGCGCGAACGCCACCGCCGGCTGCACGAGCAGGCGACGCCGGTGATGGAGCTGCTGTTCGAGCAGATCGCCTCGTCGCACAGCATGGTCGCGCTGACCGATCCGAACGGCGGCATCCTGCACAGCTTCGGCGACGACTCCTTCCTCGAACGCGCGCAGCAGGTCGCGCTCTCGCCCGGCGTGAACTGGTCGGAACCGAACAAGGGCACCAACGCGGTCGGCACCGCCCTCTTCACCGAGGCGCCGACGCTGGTGCACGGCGACGAGCATTTCCTGCGCGCCCACCGTTTCCTCACCTGCTCGGCCGCGCCGATCTTCGACCATGCCGGCCGGGTGATGGGTGTGCTCGACGTGAGCGGCGACCAGCGCTCGTACCACCCGCACACGCTGGCGCTGGTCGACCTGTCGGCGCGGATGATCGAGAACCAGTGCTTCGCCGACCGCTTCCGCAACGGGCTGCGGCTGCACTTCCATGCCGAACCGGCCTGCATCGGCACCGTGCGCGAAGGGCTGCTCGCGGTCGACCCCGACGGCGCGATCCTCGGCGCCAACCGCAGCGCGCTCGCACAACTCGGCCTGAGCATCGGCGCGCTGCGCATGCTGGGGCTGGAGGGGCTGCTGGGCCTGGGGGTCGGTGCCTTCGCCGACCACGGCCGCCGGCATGGCGACGCGCCGCTCACGCTGCGCCCGGTGCTCGGCCCGGCGGCGGGGGCGCCGCTGCACGTGCGGGCGGTGTTCCAGTGGCCGGTGTTCTGGTCGGCGGCGAGCCTGGTCTCGCAGGCCACGCTGTCGCCGGTCGCGCTGCCGGCGGGCTTGGCACCCACGGCTGCCGAGGCTCCGCCGACGCTCGAAGCGCTGGAGACCGATGCGATCCGCCGCGCCGTCGCGGCGGCCGGCGGCAATGTCTCGCTGGCGGCACGGCAGCTCGGCGTGGCCCGCAACACGGTGTACCGTCGCCTGAAGGGGTAGCCACGAATCCGCCGTCGTCCTACACACTCGCTGCCCATCCCTCCCTACGATCGGCCTTCGCCGTAGCTTCCGCCTGAATGACCGACTCCACCGCCTCCCGCCCGGTTCCCACCGCCGACCTGCCCGCCGAGGCCGTCGATGCGGGAGCCGACGCCCCCGCGGTGCTGTGCCCTCGCCACGACCTGGTGATCTGCGAGCAGTGCGACGCGGTGCACCAGCGCGTGCCGCTGCAGCCCGGCGAGACCGCGCACTGCCGGCGCTGCCGCGCGCTGCTCGGCCGCGGCCACCGGGTGTCGCTGCCCGGGCTGCTGGCACTCGCGATCGGCGGCCTGGTGTGCTTCGTGATCGGCAACCTGACGCCGCTGGTCTGGATCTCGGTGCGCGGATCGCCCGATCCGGTGACGCTGCCCGAGGCGCTGTGGCAGACCTGGGAGGCCGGCCAGCCGCTCGGCGCGATGCTGGCCGGCGCGACGGCCATGGTGTTTCCGTTCATCGTGATCGCGCTGCGCCTGTACCTGCTGTGGCCGATGACGCGGCGCCGCCTGCCGCAAGGGTTCATGCCGGCGATGCGGCTGCTGCGCTTCGCCACGCGCTGGAGCATGGTCGAGGTGTTCATGCTGGGCGCGCTGGTGGCCGTGGTGCGCAGCGCCGGGCTCGCGAGCGTGGTGCCGGGGCCGGCCCTGTTCGCCTACGGCGTGCTGACGGTGCTGCTCACTTCAAGCAGCGCCGCCGGGCTGCACCGGTTGTGGCAGCTGGGCAGCGAGTGGCAGGCCGAACAGCAAGCCGGCCCCGCGCAACCCGACCCTGGCGAGGCGGCGACCCGATGAACGCGCGCTGTGCCCGCCTCTACAACTGCGGCGCCTGCGGGCTGGTGTCGCAACGCATCGATGCCGGCCTGCCGGACGACCATGACGACATCGCCTGCCCGCGCTGCGGCAGCGCGCTGCACCTGCGCATCCCCGACAGCCTGCAGCGCACCTGGGCCTGCCTGGCCGCCGCGCTGCTGCTGTATGCGCCGGCCAACCTGCTGCCGATCCTGATCACCTCGAACGTGTTCGGGCGTGACAGCCACACCATCCTCGGCGGCATCGTCGACCTGTGGAACGCCGATTCGTGGGGCCTGGCGCTGATCGTGTTCATCGCGAGCATCGCGGTGCCGATCCTGAAGATCGCGACGCTGTCCTTCCTCGCCTTCACCGCGCAGCGCTGCAGCTGCGTGCGGGGCGTGCCGCGCACCCACCTGTACCGGCTGGTCGAGGCGGTGGGGCACTGGTCGATGCTCGACGTCTTCGTCGTCGTGCTGCTGGTCGGCATGGTGCGCTTCGGTGCCTTCGGCATCGTCGAGCCGGGGCCGGGGCTGCTGGCCTTCGGCGCGGTGGTGGTGCTGACGATGCTGGCCAGCGCGAGCTTCGATCCGCGCCTGCTGTGGCCCGACGAGGTCGACGACAATCCCTCCCCTGCCCATGGCTGACGAATCCCCACCCTCCGAGCCCACGCCGGTGCCTGCACCGGCCCCCCTTCCCGTGCCGCCCGCGCCGACCATCGTCAGCCGCAAGCGCTCGCTCCCGTCGGTGGTGTGGCTGGTGCCGCTGATCGCGCTGGCGGTGGGCGTGTCGCTGGTGGTCAACAGCCTGCTGCAGGCGGGTCCGCACATCACGATCGAGTTCCGCACCGCCGAGGGGCTGGAGGCCGGCAAGACCGAGGTGCGCTACAAGGAGGTGGTGGTGGGCCGCGTCGATGCGGTGTCGCTCAGCGAGGACCGCAAGCGCGTGATCGCCTCGGTGCGGCTCGCGCGTTCGGCGGCGGCGCTGGCGGTGGAAGACACCAATTTCTGGGTCGTGCGGCCGCGCATCGGCGTGGGCGGCATCAGCGGCCTGGCGACGCTGGTGTCGGGCGCGTACATCGGTGCCG
>NZ_JBFUFP010000324.1:0-5238 GCF_056403375.1 Rhizobacter sp. P2_H2 | reverse complement strand
TCCTTGCGCTGGCGCAGCGTCAGCGCGATCGCCGCGACGATCGCCACCAGCAGCAGCACGGCCGCGATCTGCAGCGGGTACAGGTAGTGCGAGTAGATCTGGATGCCCAGCAGCTTGGTGTTGCCCAGCTGCATGGCGACCGGGTCGGTCGCCGGCGCGGTGCGCACGTCGAAGCCGGGGATCAGCACCGCGGCCATTTCCAGCACGATGATCACGCCGACCAGCGCCGCGACCGGGAAGTGCGTCCRGAAGCCCTGGCGCAGCGAGTCGACGTTGATGTCGAGCATCATCACGACGAACAGGAACAGCACCATCACGGCGCCGACGTAGACGAGCACCAGCGAGATCGCGAGGAACTCGGCGTGCAGCAGCATCCAGACGCAGGACGCCGAGAAGAACGCGAGCACCAGGAACAGCGCGGCATGCACCGGGCTGCGCGCGGTGATGACGCGGAACGAAGCTCCCAGCAGCACGGCCGAGAAGATGTAGAAAAGCGCGGTCGGGATGTCCATATTTGCTTTGCCGGTTTCTATCGCTTCACCCAAAAGCACATCAGAGCTTCCTGCCCAGCGACCGCCGCGGAACCGGCTTTGCCGGGCCGCTGGCGGTGCCCCCTGGGGGGAGGCGCCGAAGGCGCTTCGGGGGGGTCAACGATATTTGGCGTCTGCCTCCTTGTTGGCGGCGATCTCGGCCTCGTAGCGGTCACCGACGGCCAGCAGCATGTCCTTCGTGAAGTACAGGTCGCCGCGCTTTTCGCCGTGGTATTCGAAGATGTGCGTCTCGACGATCGAGTCGACCGGGCAGCTCTCTTCGCAGAAGCCGCAGAAGATGCACTTGGTCAGGTCGATGTCGTAGCGCGTCGTGCGGCGCGAGCCGTCGTCGCGCACCTCGGATTCGATCGTGATCGCCATCGCCGGGCACACCGCTTCGCACAGCTTGCAGGCGATGCAGCGCTCTTCGCCGTTGTCGTAGCGGCGCAGCGCGTGCAGGCCGCGGAAGCGCGGCGAGGCCGGCGTCTTCTCCTCGGGGAACTGCACCGTGATGTGCGGCGACAGGAAGTGCCGGCCGGTCAGGGCCAGGCCCTTGAACAGCTCGGTGAGCATGAAGCTCGAGAACAGGTCCTTGATGGAAGCCACTGCAGACATGGTCTTCTCTCCTTACTTCCAGAGGCTGAGGGGGGACTGCAGCCACAGCCCGACGACCACCAGCCACACCAGCGTGATGGGGATGAAGATCTTCCAGCCCAGGCGCATGATCTGGTCATAGCGGTAGCGCGGGAAGGTGGCGCGCACCCACAGGAACATGGTCACGACGACGAAGGTCTTGAGACCCAGCCAGATCCAGCCCGGGATCCAGGTGAACGGCGCGAAGTCGAGCGGCGACAGCCAGCCGCCGAGGAACATCGTCACGCACAGGATCGACACCAGGATCATGTTGGCGTATTCGGCGAGGAAGAACATCGCGAACGCCATGCCCGAGTACTCGACCATGTGGCCGGCCACGATCTCCGATTCGCCTTCGACGACGTCGAACGGGTGGCGGTTGGTCTCCGCCAGGCCCGAGATGAAGTAGACGACGAAGATCGGCAGCAGCGGCAGCCAGTTCCACGAGAAGACCGTGAAGCCGTGGCTCGCGCCGAAGCCCTTGCCCTGGCCGAGCACGATGTCGGTCATGTTGAGGCTGCCACTCACCATCAGCACGACGACCAGCGCGAAGCCCATCGCGATCTCGTAGCTGACCATCTGCGCCGAGGCGCGCAGCGCGCCGAGGAAGGCGTACTTCGAGTTCGAGGCCCAGCCGGCGATGATCACGCCGTAGACCTCCATCGAGGTGATCGCCATCAGGAACAGCAGGCCGGCGTTGATGTTGGCGAGCGCCACGTCGGGGCCGAACGGAATGACGGCCCACGCGGCCAGCGCCGGCATGATCGTCATCACCGGGCCGATCAGGAACAGCGGGCGGTTCGCCGCGGTCGGCAGGATGATCTCCTTGAAGATCAGCTTGACCGCATCGGCGATCGGCGTCAGCAGGCCCCACGGGCCGACCCGGTTCGGGCCCGGGCGGATCTGCGTCCAGCCGATGGCCTTGCGCTCCCACAGCGTCAGGTAGGCGACGCAGCCGAGCAGCGGCAGGATCACGACGATGATCTTGATCAGCGTCCAGACCACCGGCCAGGCCGCGCCCAGGTACTGGGTGCCGTAGAGGTTGAAGGTATCGATCATGGTGTGGGTGGGCTCAGGCCTTCTCGATCGACAGCGGGCCGAACATCGCGCCGAGCGCGGCGGTCAGCGCATGGCCGGCGGGAACGCGGACGGTGTTGGCGGCCAGGCTCGCGTCCAGGCGCGCCGGCAGCGTGATCGCCGCCCCGCCCTGCGAGACGCGCACGGTGTCGCCGTCCTTCAGGCCGAGCTGCGACCACTGCGCGCTGCCCAGCGACGCGACCGGCGGGCGGGCGTCTGCCGTCAGCTGCAGCGACGTGGCACGGCGCACCAGGCTGTCGGCCGCGTAGATCGGCACGTCGGCGATGCGTTCCAGGCCACCGGCCGGGGCGGCCAGCTTGACTGCTTGCGAACCTGCATTGCTCAGGCGCGAGGCGATCGTGCTCACGTCGCCCAGCGCCTCGGCGCGCACTTCATCGGAGGTTTCCTGCTCGAAGCCCTTCAGGCCCAGCACGTTGCCCAGCACGCGCAACACCTTCCAGGCCGGGCGGGTGTCGCCGAGCGGCTTCACGACGCCATGGAAGCCCTGCACGCGGCCTTCGGCATTGACGAAGGTGCCCGAGGTCTCGGTGAACGGCGCGATCGGCAGCAGCACGTCGGCCACGTCKAGCGCGGCATCCTTGAACGAGGTCAGCGCGACCACCATGTCGGCGGACTGCAGCGCGGTCTTCGCGGCCAGCGGGTTGGCGGCATCGAACTCGGGCTCGACGTTCAGCAGCAGGCAGGCGCGCAGCGATCCGCCGAGCATCTCGCCGGCGTTCAGCCCGCCGTTGCCCGGCAGCGCATTGACGAGTTGCGCGCCGACGGTGTTGGCGGCAGCCGTGAGGTAGCCGACGCTCGCGCCGGTCTGCGCACCGATCCAGTTCGCCAGCGACAGCAGCTCGGCGGCCTGCGGGTGTTGCGCGGCGGCATTGCCGAGCAGCACGGCCTTGCGCTCGCCGCTCAGCAAGGACGTGGCAACAGCAGCGGCCACGGCATTCGCCGCGTCATCGGCCGTCACCTGCACCGGCGCGGCAACGCCCTTGGCCGCGCCCACGGCGGCCGCGATGCCGGCGAGTGCCGCGACCCAGCCGCTCGGCGCCACCGCCTGCTGGCCGGCCATCGGCATCAGCCAGTCATCGGCCAGCGCGTTCAGGCTGTGCACCTTGGCGCCCTTGCGGGCGGCCTGGCGGATGCGCTGCGCGAACAGCGGGTGGTCCTTGCGCAGGAACGAGCCGACGACCAGCACGCGTTGCAGCGTCGACAGCGACGCGACCGTCGTGCCGAGCCATTGGATGCCTTCGGTCGGGCGGAAATCGGCATGCCGCGTGCGGAAGTCGATGTTCTCGCTGCCCAGGCCGCGCACCAGCTTCGCGAGCAGGTGCAGCTCTTCCACGGTGGCGTGCGCCGAACCGACGGCGCCGATGCTCTTCGCTCCGTGGTCGGCCTTGATCTGCGACAGGCCCTTGGCCACGTACTCGAGCGCGGTGGTCCAGTCGACGGTCTTCCACTCGCCGCCCTGCTTGATCATCGGCGCAGTCAGGCGCTGGTCGCTGTTGACGGCTTCGTACGAGAAGCGGTCGCGGTCGGCCAGCCAGCATTCGTTGACGTCCTCGTTCTCCAGCGGAACGACGCGCAGCACCTTGTTGTTCTTGACCTGYACGATCAGGTTGGCACCGGTGCCGTCATGCGGGCTCACGCTCTTGCGGCGCGACAGCTCCCAGGTGCGAGCGCTGTAGCGGAACGGCTTGCTGGTGAGCGCGCCGACCGGGCAGACGTCGATCATGTTGCCCGACAGCTCGCTGTCGATGGTGTCGCCGGCGACGGTGGTGATCTCGGAGTGCTCGCCGCGGTGGATCATGCCGAGCTCCATCACGCCCGCCACTTCCTGGCCGAAGCGCACGCAGCGCGTGCAGTGGATGCAGCGGCTCATCTCTTCCATCGAGATCAGCGGACCGACATCCTTGTGGAAGACGACGCGCTTCTCTTCGGTGTAACGCGACGACGACCCGCCGTAGCCGACGGCCAGGTCCTGCAGCTGGCACTCGCCGCCCTGGTCGCAGATCGGGCAATCGAGCGGGTGGTTGATCAGCAGGAACTCCATCACGCCCTGCTGGGCCTTCAGCGCCTTGTCGCTCTTGGTGCGCACGATCATGCCCTGCGTCACCGGCGTCGCGCAGGCGGGCATCGGCTTCGGCGCCTTCTCGACGTCGACCAGGCACATGCGGCAGTTGGCCGCGATGGACAGCTTCTTGTGGTAGCAGAAGTGCGGGATGTAGGTGCCCGCCTTGTCGGCCGCATGCATCACCATGCTGCCTTCGGTGACCTGGACCTTCTGGCCGTCGAGTTCGATTTCAATCATGTCGTGTTGCCCCGGGACGGGTCTCAGGCGTGGACCGCAACCGCGCAGGTCTTGTGCTCGATGTGATGGATGAACTCATCACGGAAGTGCTTGATCATCGCGCGCACCGGCATCGCGGCGGCGTCGCCGAGCGCGCAGATGGTGCGGCCCTGGATGTTGTCGGCCACCGAGTTCAGCAGCTCGATGTCTTCCATGCGGCCCTGCCCGTGCTCGATGCGGTCGACCATGCGGAACAGCCAGCCGGTGCCTTCGCGGCACGGCGTGCACTGGCCGCAGCTCTCGTGCATGTAGAAGTACGACAGGCGCAGCAGGCTCTTGACCATGCAGCGGGAGTCGTCCATCACGATGACGGCGCCCGAGCCGAGCATCGAGCCGGCCTTCGCGATGGCGTCGTAGTCCATCGTCGTGTCCATCATGATCGAGGCCGGCAGCACCGGTGCCGACGAGCCGCCCGGGATCACCGCCTTCAGCGTGCGGCCCTTGCGCACGCCGCCGGCGAGCTCGAGCAGCTTCGAGAACGGCGTACCCAGCGGGACCTCGAAGTTGCCGGGGCGCTCGACATCGCCGACCACCGAGAAGATCTTGGTGCCGCCGTTGTTCGGCTTGCCGATCTCGAGGTAGGGCTGGCCGCCGTTGCGGATGATCCACGGCACCGCGGCGAAGGTCTCGGTGTTGTTG
>NZ_JBFUFP010000323.1:0-5246 GCF_056403375.1 Rhizobacter sp. P2_H2 | reverse complement strand
GTCCTCCACCGCGCGCAGTTCGGCCGCGCTGATCTCCTTCAACCGGAAGCGCTCACGGGCTTCGAGGAGGTACTTCGGGCGCAGGAAACTGCCGACGTGGTCGGCACGAAAAGGAGCGGCGGAACGCGAGGTCATGAAGGTCTCCTGTGAGGGTTCACCGCGATGCGCGATGCCCCCGTTTCTGCTGCAATGTTCTTATATAGAACACGGGTGCTGTATGCGAACCAGGATGCTAGCATCCGGCCCCGGATTCGCTGCATCATCCACCGCCTTCCCAACGGAGACAAACGCATGCACAAGCGCACCGCCCTGCGGCACCTCGCTGCGGCGGGGCTGGCCTCGAGCCTGCCCCTGGCTTTCCAATCGACCGCCTTCGCGCAGGCCAAGCCGTTCAAGATCGGCTTCATCCTCCCGATGACCGGGCAATCGGCGTCGACCGGCCGGCAGATCGAAGCGGCCGCGAAGCTCTACCTGGCGCAGAACGGCGCGACGGTCGCCGGCCGCAAGATCGAGCTGATCATCAAGGACGATGCCGGCGTGGCCGACGCGACGCGCCGCATCGCGCAGGAGCTGGTGGTCAGCGACAAGGTCGACGTGCTGGCCGGCTTCGGGCTGACGCCGCTGGCCCTCGCGACCGCGCCGATCGCGACGCAGAGCAAGACGCCGATGGTCGTGACCGCCGCGGCCACGTCGATCGTCACCGAGCAGTCGCCCTACATCGTGCGCACCAGCTTCACGCTGCCGCAGGTGACGCTGGGYATTGCCGAGTGGGCGGGCAAGAACCAGATCAAGCGCGCGGTGACGCTGGTGGCCGACTACGCGCCCGGCATCGACGCCGAGAAGACCTTCAAGGACCGCTTCAAGCTGAACGGCGGCGAGGTCATCGGCGAGATCCGCTCGCCGCTGCGCAACCCCGATTTCGCGCCCTTCCTGCAGAAGGTGCGCGACCTGAGCCCCGATGCGGTGTTCGTGTTCCTGCCGTCCGGCCAGGGCGCGGCCTTCATGAAGCAGTTCGCCGAGCGCGGGCTCGACAAGTCGGGCATCCGCCTGATCTGCACCGGCGACGTGACCGATGACGACCAGCTCAACGACATGGGCGACGTCGCGCTGAACATCGTCAGCTCGCACCACTACTCGGCCTCGCACCCGTCGGCGGTCAACAAGAAGTTCGTCGAGGCCTTCCAGGCGGCCAACAAGTTCCGCCCGAACTTCATGGCGGTGGCCGGCTACGACGGCATGCGCGTGATCACGAAGGCGCTCGAGGCCACCAAGGGTGCGGGCGGCGGCGATGCGCTGCTGGCCGCAATGAAGGGCCAGGTGTTCGAGAGCCCGCGCGGCCCGGTGCTGATTGACGCGCAGACGCGCGACATCGTGCAGGACGTCTACATCCGCCGCGTCGCGCGCGTGAACGGCCAGCTCTTCAACGAGGAGTTCGACGTGCAGAAGGCCGTGAAGGACCCGGGCAAGACGAAGTAGGCATGCTGACGCTGCTGTTCGACGGCATCGCCTACGGCATGCTGCTGTTCGTGCTGGCCGTCGGGCTGGCGGTCACGCTCGGGTTGATGAATTTCGTCAACCTGGCGCATGGCGCGTTCGCGATGGCCGGCGGCTACGTCACCGTGCTGCTGATGAACCGGCTCGGCGTGCCCTTCCTCGCGACGCTGCCGGCCGCCTTCATCCTCACCGCGCTGGCCGGCGCGCTGCTCGAACGCACGCTGTACCGGCCGATGTACGCGAAGCCGCACCTCGACCAGGTGCTGTTCTCGATCGGCCTGGTGTTCATGGCGGTGACGGCGGTCGACTGGCTGATCGGCTCGCAGCAGCAGATGATCCAGGTGCCGCCGTGGCTGCAGGGCCGCTTCGACTTCGCCGCGGTCGGCATCGGCAAGTACCGGCTGTTCATCATCGTGCTGTGCGCGCTGCTGACGATCGCGCTGCAGGCGGTGCTGACGCGCACCCGCTTCGGCAGCCGGCTGCGCGCCGCGGTCGACGACCCGCGCGTCGCGCAGGGCCTGGGCATCAACACCAGCCAGGTGTTCCTGCTGACCTTCGCGGTCGGCTCGGGGCTGGCCGGCCTGGGCGGTGCGCTCGGTGCCGAGGTGTTCGGGCTGGATCCGAGCTTCCCGCTCAAGTTCATGATCTATTTCCTGATCGTCGTCTCGGTCGGCGGCACCACCACCATCACCGGTCCGTTGCTGGCCGCGCTGCTGCTCGGCATCGCCGACGTGTTCGGCAAGTACTACGTGCCCAAGCTCGGCGCCTTCATCGTCTACACGCTGATGATCGTGATCCTGACGCTGCGCCCGCAGGGGTTGTTCGGGCGGAGTGCCAGCCGATGAGCGTCCGGGATTCGCTGTCCGCCGCTTCGGCCTGGCGCTGGTGGGAGTTCGCGCTCGGGCTGGTCGCGCTCGGCTCCTGCGTGTTCGCCGGCGAGCATGCGCTGCTGCTCAACGAGATCGCGATCCTCGGGCTGTTCGCGATGTCGCTCGACCTGGTGCTGGGCTACGCCGGCATCGTGTCGCTCGGCCATGCGGCGTTCTTCGGCTTCGGTGCCTATGTGGCGGCGCTGTTCGCGAAGCACGTGATGCCCGATCCGCTGGTCGGGCTGGCGGTGGCGATCGCGGCGTCGGCGCTGCTCGGCGCGCTCGGCAGCCTGCTGATCCTGCGCGGCTCCGACCTGACGCGGCTGATGGTGACGCTCGGCGTCGCGTCGGTGCTCTACGAGCTGGCGAACAAGCTGGACTGGCTGACCGGCGGCACCGACGGGCTGCAGGGCGTCGTGATGGGGCCGTTGCTCGGGCGATTCGAGTTCGACCTGTACGGCCGCACCGCGTACGCCTACAGCCTCGCGGTGCTGGTGCTCGCGCTGCTGTTCGCGCGGCGCGTCGTGCACTCGCCGTTCGGCGTCTCGCTGAAGGCCTTGCGCGACAACCGGCTGCGCGCCACCAGCGTCGGGCTGTCGGTGCCGGCGCGGCTCGCGGCGGTGTACACCCTCGCGGCCGGGCTCGCCGGCGCGGCGGGCGCGCTGCTCGCGCAGACCAGCGGCTTCGCGTCGCTCGACGTGCTGGATTTCCACCGCAGCGCCGACGTGCTGCTGGTGCTCGTGATCGGCGGCACCGGCTACCTGTACGGCGGGCTGTTCGGCGCGATCGCGTTCAAGCTGCTGCACGACCTGGTGTCGGCCTGGACGCCGCAGTACTGGCTGTTCTGGCTCGGGCTGTTCCTCGTGGTGCTGATGCTCGTGGGCCGCGACCGCTTCATCCGCCCGTGGACCTGGTGGGGCCGCAAGCCATGACCATCGCGCTGGAAACCCGCGGCCTCGTCAAGCGCTTCGGCGGCATCGCTGCGACGCAGGACGTGTCGCTGACGATCGAGACCGGCGCGCGCCACGCGCTGATCGGCCCGAACGGTGCCGGCAAGACGACGCTGATCAACCTGCTGACCGGCGTGCTCGCGCCGAGCGCCGGCACGATCCTGCTCGACGGCCAGGACATCACCCGCCTCGCGCCGCACCAGCGCGTGAAGCGCGGGCTGGTGCGCACCTTCCAGATCAACCAGCTGTGGAGCGAGCTGACGCCGCTGCAGTCGCTGGCGCTCGCGGTGACGGCCGAGCGCGGGGCCGCTTCGCGCTGGTGGCAGCCGCTCGGCCGGGCCGATGGCGTGGCCGAGGCCTGCGAGACGCTGCTGAAGCAGTTCCGCCTCGACGACGTGATGGACCGCAAGGTGGCAGTGCYGCCCTACGGCAAGCGCCGGCTGCTGGAAATCGCGACCGCGCTCGCGTGCCGGCCGCGCGTGCTGCTGCTCGACGAGCCGGTGGCCGGCGTGCCCGAGGGCGAGCGGCAGGAGATCTTCGACACCATCAACGCGCTGCCGGCCGACGTGTCGATCCTGCTGATCGAGCACGACATGGACCTGGTCTTCAACTTCGCGCGCCGCGTGTCGGTGCTGGTCAACGGCGCGCTGTTCGCCGAGGGCGACGTGCAGGCGATCGCGAACGACCCGCGCGTGAAGGCGGTGTACCTCGGCCAGGGGGAGGTCGCCCATGGCTGAGCCGCTGCTGCGCGTGGAGGGCCTGAGCTCCGGCTACGGCGAGGCCGTGGTGGTGCAGGGCGTCGACCTGGAACTGGCGGCCGGGCAGTCGCTCGCGCTGCTGGGCCGCAACGGCACCGGCAAGACGACGCTGCTGAATACGCTGGTCGGCGTGACGCGCCGCCATGCCGGCCGCATCGTGCTGGCCGGGCAGGACATCAGCGCGACGGCCCCGTACCGGCGCGCCGCGGCCGGCATCGGCTGGGTGCCGCAGGAGCGCAACATCTTCAAGTCGCTGACGGTCGACGAGAACCTGACGGCGGTCGCGCGCCCGGGGGCGTGGACCGTCGCGCGCGCCTATGAGATGTTCCCGCGGCTCGCGGAGCGGCGCGGCAACCTGGGCCACCAGCTGTCCGGCGGGGAGCAGCAGATGCTGGCGGTGGCGCGCGCGCTGGTGCTGAACCCGAAGCTGCTGCTGCTCGACGAGCCGCTGGAGGGCCTGGCGCCGATCATCGTGGAGGAGCTGCTGCGCTCGATCGCGCGCGTGGTGCGCGACGAGGGGCTGTCGGCCATCATCGTCGAGCAGAACCCGCGGATGATCCTGCCGATCACGCAGCATGCGGTGGTGCTGGACCGCGGCAGCATCGTGCACCGCAGCGACAGCGCGGCGCTGCTTGCCGAGCCGCAGCAGCTCGAGCGCTGGCTCGCGGTGTCGCAGCGCTGAACTGAGCAATCCCGGTGGCGCGCGGCGGCGGCCTGCGCCCTACAGTGGCGCGGCCCATCACCTTCGTCCATGCGCCACCAGTCCGAGCTCTCCTACCGCCGCCGCATCAACCGCGTCGTCGCCCATGTGCATGCGCAGCTGTCCTCCGATCTGGAGGGGAGCACGCTGGCCGACATCGCCGCGATGTCGCGCTTCCACTTCCACCGCGTGTTCTCCGCGATGACCGGCATGACGCCGGCGCAGTACGTGCTGCGCATGCGTCTCGCGGCCGCCGTCGAGGCGCTGCGCGGCGGCAGCGCGCCGGTCGGGAAGATCGCGCTCGATTGCGGCTTCGATGGCGGCACCAGCTTCGCCCGCGCGCTGCGGCGCGAGTGCGGGCTGTCGCCGAGCGCGGTGCGCCAGGCGCTGGTGGACCCGCGCCTGGTGCTGCCGGTGGTGGCGTCCCCCCGTCCCCTCAGGAGAAAGACCATGCTTGAACCGAGCTTCCGCGACC
>NZ_JBFUFP010000322.1:0-5260 GCF_056403375.1 Rhizobacter sp. P2_H2 | reverse complement strand
ACGCAGGCCGACGGCATCGAATCGGAGCTGACGCACTTCGTCGCGTGGGACCGGCCCGCCAAGCTGATGCGGCTGCGCGTGGCCAACCGCAGCGCACGCCGCCGCACGCTGACGCTGACGCTGTACGTCAACCTGTGCATCGGCGACAACCGCAGCGGCAAGGTCGACCTGCTGTCGACCTGGGCCGGCCGCAACGCGTCGACCACGCTGTACGCCCGCAACCCGATGAACGCCGATTTCGGGCGCGACATCGCGTGGCTCGGCAGCTCGCACCCGGTGAGCGGCTGGACCTGCGACCGCGCCGAGTTCATCGGCATCGGCCAGGGGCTCGCAGCGCCGCAGGCGCTCGAATCGCAGCACACGCTGCGCCAGGCCGCCGGCGTCGGCCCCGACCCGTGCTGGGTGATGCAGGTCGAGCTGAAGCTGGAGCCGGGCGAATCCGACGTGGTCGTGTTCTCGTTCGGCCAGGCGGCGAGCCTGGCCGGCGCCGACGAACTGGTGCGCATGACCACGCGCGATGCCGACCAGGCGCTGGCGAACGTGCAGGCGCAGTGGGACGAGCTGCTCGGCGCGGTGCAGGTGCGCACGCCCGACCGCGCCTTCGACCTGATGCTCAACCGCTGGCTGCTGTACCAGGTGCTGAGCAGCCGCTGCCTGGGCCGCTGCGGCTTCTACCAGGCGGGCGGTGCCTACGGCTTCCGCGACCAGCTGCAGGACGTGATGGCGCTGGTGCATGCCTGGCCCGGCTTCGCGCGCGACCACCTGCTGCGCGCGGCGGCGCAGCAGTTCGTCGAGGGCGATGCGCAGCACTGGTGGCACCCGCCGAGTGGCAAGGGCGTGCGCACCACGTTCTCCGATGACCGGCTGTGGCTGCCGTACGCGGTGGCGTACTACGTGTCGGTGACCGGCGACGATGCGGTGCTCGACCAGACGGTGTCGTTCCTCGAAGGCCCGCAGCTGCCGCCGCACGAGGAGAGCCAGTACTTCGAGCCGACCATCTCGCACGAGAGCGCGAGCCTGTTCGAGCATTGCGTGCGCGCGATCCAGGTGAGCCGCGGGCGCGGCGTGCACGGGCTGCCGTTGATGGGCTGCGGCGACTGGAACGACGGCATGAACCGGGTCGGCTGGAAGGGCCAGGGCGAAAGCGTCTGGATGGCCTGGTTCCTGAAGTCGGTGCTCGATGAATTCATGCCGATCGCGATGCGCCGCGAGCGCGCCGACCTGGTCTCCGAATGGACGCTGCTGTCGCAGGAGCTGATGGCCGCGGTCGACACCAACGCCTGGGACGGGCAGTGGTACCGCCGTGCGTACTTCGACGACGGCACGCCGCTCGGCTCGGCCTCCAACGACGAATGCCGCATCGATTCGCTGGCGCAGAGCTGGGCGGTGATCGCCGGCGGCGGCGACCCGCAGCGCGCACGCGATGCGATGGAGAAGGTCGACGAGATGCTGATCGACCGCGACGCGCAGCTGATCCGGCTGTTCACGCCGAGCTTCGACAAGACCGCGCACGACCCCGGCTACATCAAGGGCTACGTGCCGGGCATCCGCGAGAACGGCGGGCAGTACACGCACGCCGCGGTGTGGACCGCGATGGCCTTCGCGCGCCTCGGCGATGCCGGCCGCGCGTACCCGCTGTACGCGATGCTGAACCCGATCGACAAGAGCGATTCGCGGCTCACGGTGCAGCGCTACCGCGTCGAGCCGTACGTGATGGCGGCCGACATCTACGGCGAGTCGCCGCACACCGGCAAGGGCGGCTGGACCTGGTACACGGGGGCCGCCGGCTGGTACTGGCGCATCGGCATCGAAGAGCTGCTGGGCGTGCGCGTGCGCGACGGCGTGCTGCGCATCGCACCGGTGGTGCCGGCCGGCTGGCCGGGCTTCAGCGTCACGCTGCGGCGCGGCCGCACGGTCTATGAAATCGAAGTTGTCAATTCGGCGCAAACCCCGTCGCCCACCTCGGCGAAAGCGGCCCCGGGCCGCTGGTCGCTGCAGCACGACGGACAGCCTGTTTCCCTCGAGGGCGGCGTACCATTCGTCGACGACGGTGCCCGGCACCGGGTTGTGGCCACGCTCGCCTGAATGCAGTCAATCCAACGTTGAAGTCGCATTGAAAGGAGATCACCATGCCAGCTGCCCCCCGTCCCCGCGCCAAGCCGTCGCGCTTCGACGCCATCGAGATGCTGAAGGCCGACCACATCGCGATCAAGAAACTGTTCATCGCGTTCCACCAGCTCAGTGACCGCAGCAACACCGACGGCGAGCGCCGCGCGGTGGCCGAGCGCATCTGCATGGAGCTCACGGTGCACGGCCAGATCGAGGAAGAGATCTTCTACCCGGCGGTGCGCGCCGCGATCGCCGACGATGCGCTGGTCGATCAGGCCGAGGTCGAGCATGCGAGTGCGCGCGAGCTGATCGCCGAGATCGGGGCGATGACGCCGACCGACGGCCAGTTCGATGCCAAGGTCATCGTGCTCGGCAAGCACATCGATGCGCACGTCGAGGAAGAGCACAGCAAGATCTTCCCGAAGGCGAAGAAGGCCAAGGTCGACCTGAAGGCGGTGGGCGCGCGGCTCGCGTCGCGCAAGGCCAAGCTGATGGAGGAATACCAGGCGATGGCCCGGGGCGGTGAGCCGCATGAGGACGAGGGCGACGACCCGGTGGGCCGGCCGCCGCTGGACCTCGCGCACCACCCGGTCACGCGCGCCTGATCAGCCCGTCCGCGTGACCTTCACGTCGACCTGCAGGCCGACGTAGGCGTCGGCATCGCCGAACCAGCTGCCCGAGATCGGCGCGGCCTGCTTCGGATCGCGCACGACGGCCACCCGCACCAGTTGCGATCCGCCGAGCAGGTTGTTGGTCGGGTCGAACGGCAGCCAGCCGGCACCGGGCAGGTAGGCCTGCAGCCAGGCGTGCGTCGCGCCGGCGCCGGTCGTGGGCACGGTGTCCTTGTCGTCAGGGCCGTCGCGGGGTGCGGCCGGGTCGAGCGCCGGGTCGTAGAGGTAGCCCGAGACGAAGCGCGCCGCCACGCCGAGCCGCCGCAACGCCTCCATCATCAGCAATGCGAAGTCGCGGCAGCTGCCGCTGTTGAGCGCGAGCGTCTTCAGCGGGGGCTGCGTGCCTTCCTCGTCGCGGTCGGCGTAGCGGAAGGTGTCGCGGATGTGCTGGTTCATGCGCACCAGCATGTCGCGGGTGCCGGTGGGGCCGTCGGTGCGGATGAACTGGCGGGCCCACGCGGCGAGCGTGCCGTCCGGGTCGTCGTGGTGCGGGCGCAGGTAGTGCTCGAGGTCGAAGCGCTCGTCGACCGAGTACGAGAACGGAAAGAACTCGGCCGATGGCGACAGCGGCAGCTCCAGGTTGTGGCTGCTCGCGTGCTCGATCGTGAACGAGCAGACGAAGCGCAGTTCGTCGGCCTCGACCAGCGGCTGCACCAGCGCGATCGAGTTCGAGTACGGATCCTGGATCATCCGCACGCCGGCCTCGGGGCTGACCTGCAGGTCGGTGGCGAGCACGCGCAGGTCGTGGCTGTCGCGCGGGCGGAACATCACGCGGTGCTCGCCGAAGCGCACCGGCTTCGCGTAGCGGTAGGTCGTCGTGTGGACGATGTCGTATTGAATCGTCATCGCCGGCCGCCGGATCAGACGCCGAGCAGCTCCACCTCGAACATCAGCGTGGCGTTCGGCGGGATCACGCCGCCGGCGCCGCGTGCGCCGTAGCCCAGCTGCGCCGGGATCACCAGCACGCGCGTGCCGCCGACCTTCATGCCTTGCACGCCTTCGTCCCAGCCCTTGATCACCATGCCGGCGCCGAGGCCGAACTCGAACGGGTCGTTGCGGTCCTTGCTGCTGTCGAACTTGGCGCCCTTGACGCCGTTGTTGTAGAGCCAGCCGGTGTAGTGCACGCGCACGTGCTGGCCGGCCTGGGCTTCGGCGCCGGTGCCCGGCACGGTGTCTTCGTACTGGAGGCCGGAGGCGGTCGTCTGCATGGGAATTCCTTGTTGGGGGCAAAGGCGGCATGCTAACGCGGCAGCGCCCTCGGCGCCCTCAGCGTGGCAATGCATACGCCAGCACGTAGTCCCCCGGCTTCGTCCCGGTCGAGCCGTGTCCGCCGGCCACCACCAGCAGGAACTGCCGCCCGTCCGTGCCCGCATAGGTCATCGGCGTCGCCTGCCCGCCGGCCGGCAGCCGCTGCTTCCACAGCTCGCGGCCGGTGGTCACGTCGTAGCCGCGCACGTAGTCGTCGAGCGTGCCCGACAGGAAGGCCACGCCGCCGGCCGTCATCACCGGCCCGCCGATGTTCGGCACCCCCATGCGGAACGGCAGCGGCAGCGGCGACAGGTCGCGCACCGTGCCGTTGCGGTGCTTCCAGGCCACCTGCCCGGTGCGCAGGTCGACGCCCGCGACGCTGCCCCACGGCGGCTGCTGGCACGGGATGCCGAGCGGCGACGTGAACGCGCTCATCTTCGCCGCGTACGGCGCGCCGAAGTTCTCGTTCAGCGCCGGCAGCGGGCCCTGCGGCTCGCCCTTGCCCTGCACCATCAGGCTCGTGGCATCCGGGCGCGGCACCAGCGTCGACGTGAAGGCCAGCGTGGTCGGCGTCGTGAAGGCGACCTGCCGCACCGGGTCGACCGCGATGCCGCCCCAGTTGAAGACGCCGAAGTTGCCGGGGTAGATCAGCGAGCCGCCTTCGGACGGCGGCGTGAAGCGGCCGTCGTAGCGCAGCCGGTGGAAGGCGATCCGGCAGGCCAGCTGGTCGAACAGCGTCGCGCCCCACATGTGGCGGCCCTGCAGCCGCTGCGGCTCGAACGACACGGCCGAGCGCGGCTGTGTCGGCGCGGTGTGGTCGCCGCTCGCGGCGCCCTGCGGCGCGGGCACCTCCTCGACCGGCAGCAGCGGCTTGCCGGTGCGGCGGTCCAGCACGAACAGCTCGCCCTGCTTGGTCGGCTGCACCAGGGCCGGCACCGTCGCGCCGCCGACCGTGAGGTCGAGCAGGCTCGGCTGCGACGGCACGTCGTAGTCCCACAGGTCGTGGTGCACCGTCTGGAACACCCAGCGCACCTTGCCGGTCGCGAGCTCCAGCGCCACCACCGACGACGAGTAGGTCTCGACGGCCGCGCTGCGCTGGCCGCCCCACTGGTCGGGCGGCTGGTTGCCCATCGGCACGTAGACCAGGCCCAGCGCCTCGTCGACGCTGGAGATCGACCAGCTGTTCGGCGAGTTCGGCGTGTAGCTCGCACCGGCGGCGATCGGCGCGGTCG
>NZ_JBFUFP010000321.1:0-5263 GCF_056403375.1 Rhizobacter sp. P2_H2 | reverse complement strand
GGGCAGAAGGCCGAGGTCGTCAGCGCATTCACGCCGCGCATCGGCGTGCCGCCGGTCTGGCCGCTGATGAACTCGTCGCCCCAGTGCATCGCGATGAAGGCCTGGGCGGGTGATACCTGCTCGCTCGCCTGCACCGGCAGCACGATGCTGCCGCGGCGCGAGCTGACGTGCACCAGGTCGCCGTCGGCGAGCTTCAACCGCGCGAGGTCCTGCGCATGCATCTCGATGGCCGGCTCGGGCACGTGGCCGAACAGGCGGCCGATGGTGCCGGTGCGGCTCATGCCGTGCCACTGGTCGCGCAGGCGGCCGGTGGTGAGCGAGAACGGGAAGCGGGCGTCGCGCGGCTCGGCCAGCGGTTCGTACGGGGTGTCGGCGAAGCGGGCGCGGCCGGAGTCGGTCGGGAAGCGGCCGTCTTCGTAGAGGCGCGCCGTGCCGGTCGGGGCGCCGGCGGGGAAGGGCCATTGCGCGGGGCCGGCGCTGTCGAGGTGCGCGTAGCTGAGGCCGGTGATGTCGAGGTCGCGGCCGCGCGTGGTCTCGCGGTGTTCATTCCAGACCGATTCCGGCGTGGCGTAGTCGAACAGCGAGGGCAGCGACGGGCGCAGCCGTGCTTCGAGGCGGCGCGCGAAGTCGGTGGCGGCGGCCCAGTCGTGGCGGGTGTCGCCGGGCGCGGCGATGGCCGGGCGCACGCGGCTGATGCGGCGTTCGCTGTTGGTGACGGTGCCGTCCTTCTCGCCCCAGCTGGTGGCGGGCAGCAGCAGGTCGGCGTACGCGCAGGTGGCGGTGGTGGAGAAGGCCTCCTGCACGACGACGAATTCGGCGCGCTCGAGCGCGCGGCGCACCGTCGCCTGGTCGGGCATCGATTGCGCGGGGTTGGTGCAGGTGATCCACAGCGCGCGGATCTCGCCGTCGGCGGCGGCCTGGAACATCTCGACGGCCGTCTTGCCGGGCACGGCGGGCACGTCGGGCACGCCCCACAGCGCGGCGACTTCCGCGCGGTGGGCCGGGTTCGCGAGGTCGCGGTGCGCGCTCAGCAGGTTCGCGAGCCCGCCGACTTCGCGCCCGCCCATCGCGTTCGGCTGCCCGGTCAGCGAGAACGGGCCGGCGCCCGGCTTGCCGATCTGCGCGGTGGCGAGGTGCAGGTTGATCAGCGCGGCGTTCTTGAAGGTGCCGGCGCGGCTCTGGTTGAGCCCCTGGCAGTACAGCGACAGCGTGCGACCGTCGGCATCGGCGAACCAGCGCGCGGCCTGCACGAGGGCGGCCTCGTCGATGCCGCAGATGCGTGCGGCGTCTTTCGGCGTGAACTCGCGCACGCGGTCGCGCAGCGCGGCGAAGCCTTCGGTGTGGGCGGCGATCCAGGCGTGGTCGACCAGGCCTTCCCACAGCATCAGGTGCAGCATGCCGTTGAAGAGGGCCACGTCGGTGCCGGGCAGCAGTGGCAGGTGCAGGTCGGCGGCCTCGGCGGTTTCGGTGCGGCGCGGGTCGGCGACGATGATCTTCATTGCCGGGTTGGCGCGTTTCGCATCCTCGATGCGCCGGAACAGGATCGGATGCGCCCAGGCGGTGTTCGCGCCGGCGATGAAGAGGGTGCTGGCGAGCGCCAGGTCGTCGTAGCAGGCGGGTGGCGCATCGGCACCGAGCGTGAGCTTGTAGCCGGCGACGGCGCTGCTCATGCACAGGCGCGAGTTGGTGTCGACGTTGTTGGTGCCGATGAGGCCTTTGGCGAGCTTGTTGAAGACGTAGTAGTCCTCGGTGAGCAGCTGCCCGGACAGGTAGAACCCGACCGAATCGGGGCCATGCCGTTCGATCGTGCTGGCGAAGCGTTCGGTGGCGAGGTCGAGCGCGGCGTCCCAGGTGACCGGCCTGGGTGCGCTTCCTCGATCGAGGCGCTGCATCGGCTGCAGCAGCCGCGATTGCATCGTGATGGCTGCGCTGGCCGTGTGGTGCAGCGTGCTGCCCTTGGTGCACAGGCGGCCGAAGTTGGCCGGGTGGTCGGGGTCGCCTCTGACGCCTGTGATCTGGTCGTCTTGTGACTCGATGATCACGCCGCAGCCGACGCCGCAGTAGGGGCAGGTGGAGCGGGTTTCACGCATCTCGTTGTCCTGCATCTTCGGCGCGTCGCGGCGGGYGGTAGGCCCGTGGGGGGCTCATGCCGAGACGGTCGACGCCCTGGGGGCGTCGACTCCACGAAGAAGATCGGCTCCGTGGGTGCATCGCCAAACTCCCTCCACTCACTTCGTTCGTTGTGGTCAAACAGTGGCGATGAGTCAGTCTACGAAGCGTGCTGCGCACGCCACCCCCGAAGCCGATCTTCTTCGTCGCCTCAGAAATCGCCCCCCACGGGCCTACCGCCCGCCGCGAGGAGCCGACGGTTCGTGTTCGAGGGTATTTGAAGTGAGGGTTGAACCCCGGATTCCGCTGCGCTGCATCCGGGCTACACGTAGCCCGGGTGACAACCCGGGGATYMACCTTCAYTTGTTCGCTTGTTACCCCCCGAAGGAGCACGGTGGTGCCACAAAGGCGCGGGTGGGCAGGCTGTGGAGCGCCAATCAGGACGGGGCGCCGGAGCTGGCTGGTTTCTTGGCCCGCGTGCGCCAGCACGCTTCGTGAACTGACTGTCGCCGACTGTTTGACCACAACGAACGAAGTGAGTGGCGGGAGTTTCGGCGACGGGCCATGAAAGCAGTCAGCGGAGGGCAGTCCTCGCCCCCCCGGGGCGAGGACCGCACCGGCCGGCGAGCCACAGCCTGCCCACCCGCGCCTTTGCCGCGCCGACGGAGCCATCAGCCCACCACCACCGGAATGACCTTCGGACCCGCCACAGGCCGAACGAGATCGATCGCATGCTGTGCCAACTCGACGGCATCGAGGTGCACCACGCCATTCGACACGTGCACCGCAAACCTCGGCGTGCAACCGTCGTCAGGCGCCCGGGCACACCCGTCGTCCAGCCCGATCGTCCAGTTGTGCAGCGGGCACGCGACGCTCTTGCCGAACACGATGCCCTGGCTCAGCGGGCCGCCCTTGTGCGGGCAGCGGTCGAGCAGCGCGAACACCTCGTCCTGGTCGTTGCGGAAGATCGCGACGTCAACGCCCACATCACGCGCCACGCGGCGCGAGCCCAGCACCGGGATGTCGTCAACGCGACAAATGGCTTGCCACTGGCTCATCGTGCTTCTCCCAGGGCTGCTGCAACCGGCGTGAACTGCCGGGTGTCGACCCGCGCCTTGTCGAAATCGAACCACGGATCGGGCTCGCCATCGAGCGAGAACTTCAATCGCTCCCACAGCGCCACGCGGCCTTCGGCATCGTCGAGGATCTTCTTCTTCACGTAGTCGAGGCCCACACGCCCGATCCAGTGCACCGTGCGCTCCAGGTACCAGCCTTCCTCGCGGTACAGCTGCAGGAACGCACCGCTGTACTCCAGCACCTCCTCGGCCGTCTTCAGCTTCACGAAGAAATGCGCCACCTCGGTCTTGATGCCGCCGTTGCCGCCCACATAGATCTCCCAGCCCGAATCGACGCCGATCACGCCGACATCCTTGATGCCCGACTCGGCACAGTTGCGCGGGCAGCCGCTCACCGCCAGCTTCACCTTGTGCGGCGCATACATCCGCCACAGCGCACGCTCCAGGTCCTTGCCCATCTGCGTGCTGTCCTGCGTGCCGAAACGGCACCACTCCGAACCCACGCAGGTCTTCACCGTGCGCAAGGCCTTCGCATACGCATGGCCCGAGGGCATGCCGATGTCCTTCCAGACGTTGACCAGGTCCTCCTTCTTCACGCCCAGCAGGTCGATGCGCTGGCCGCCGGTCACCTTGACGGTCGGGATCTTGTACTTGTCCACCGCATCGGCGATGCGCCGCAGTTCATCCGCCGTCGTCTCGCCGCCCCACATGCGCGGGATCACGCTGTAGGTGCCGTCCTTCTGGATGTTGGCGTGGCTGCGCTCGTTGATGTAGCGCGACTGCGGATCGTCCTGCGCCTCMTTCGGCCAGGTGCTGATCAGGTAGTAGTTCACCGCCGGCCGGCAGCTCGAGCAGCCGTTCGGCGTGCGCCACGCCAGCGTCTGGTACACCGATGCGATCGACAGCAGCTTCTCGTTGCGGATCACGTCGCGCACCTCCTGGTGGCTGTGGTCGGTGCAGCCGCACATCGCCTTCTTCTTCGGCGTCGCCGAGTAGTCGCCCCCCGCAGTGAACATCAGCAGCTGCTCGACCAGCCCGGTGCACGAGCCGCACGACGCACTCGCCTTCGTGTGCTTGCGCACCTCCTCCAGCGTGAACAGGCCCTTCTCCTTGATGGCCTTGCAGACCGTCCCCTTGGTGACGCCGTTGCAGCCGCAGACCTCGTCGCTGTCGGCCATCGCGGCCGCCTTGTTGTGGCCTTCATGCCCGGTGTCGCCGATGTTCGACTCGCCGAACATCAGCTTGTCGCGGATGTCGGAGATCGTGCGGCCCTCTCTGAGCAGCTTGAAGTACCAGCTGCCATCCACCGTGTCGCCGTACATGCAGGCGCCGACCAGCTTGTCGTCCTTGATCACCAGCTTCTTGTAGACGCCGCCGAACGGATCGCTCATCACGATCTCCTCRCAGTCGGCCCCGCCCATGAAGTTGCCGGCCGAGAACAGGTCGATGCCGGTCACCTTCAGCTTGGTCGAGGTCTGCGAGCCGGTGTAGCGGCCGATGCCGAACTCCGCCAGGTGCGTCGCGCACACCTTGCCCTGCTCGAACAGCGGCGCCACCAGCCCGTACGCGATGCCGCGGTGCGCCGCACACTCGCCGACCGAGTAGATGCGCGGGTCGGTCACCGTCTGCATCGTGTCGGTGACGACGATGCCGCGGTTGCAATGCAGGCCGATCTTCTCGGCCAGCTCGGTGTTCGGGCGGATGCCGGCCGCCATCACCACCAGGTCGGCCGGCACCTCGGTGCCGTCCTTGAACTGCACCGCCATCACGCGGCCCGCCTTGCCGGCCTCGCGGTCGCCGATCAGCGCCTGCGTGTTCGCGCCGATCAGGAACTTCAGCCCGCGCGCCTCCAGCGACTTCTGCAGCAGCTTGCCGGCGGTGTCGTCCAGCTGGCGCTCCATCAGCCACGGCGCCACGTGCACCACGCTGACCTGCATGCCGCGCAGCATCAGCCCGTTGGCGGCCTCCAGCCCCAGCAACCCGCCGCCGATCACCACCGCGTGCTTGTAGCGAGTGGCGGCCTCGATCATCGTGTTGGTGTCGGCGATGTCGCGGTAGGCGATCACCCCCTC
Organism: Rhizobacter sp. P2_H2; assembly: GCF_056403375.1. NCBI lineage: Bacteria > Pseudomonadati > Pseudomonadota > Betaproteobacteria > Burkholderiales > Sphaerotilaceae > Rhizobacter > Rhizobacter sp. P2_H2. The sequence continues at coordinate 6 of NZ_JBFUFP010000321.1, read as the reverse complement.
CAGGTC
>NZ_JBFUFP010000320.1:0-5275 GCF_056403375.1 Rhizobacter sp. P2_H2 | reverse complement strand
GCACCGTCACCGCAAGGCAAGCCAGGGGACAAGAAGGACGACAAGGAAAAGAAGGACGAGAAAAAGGACGACAAGAGAAAGGACGACAAGAAGAAGGATGCCAGGAAAGGCGGCGAGGAAGGTGAAGACAAGGCGAGYGGCAAGGACGAGGAAGGCCAGGACAAGGGCAAGGGCGACAAGAAGAAGGCTGCTGCCGGCGGCGGCCGGGCTGGCGGACTGCCCGATGACGTGGAGGCGCAGCCGGTCGGTGAGGTCGAAACCGATCCCGAGCCGCCCACCGAGGGAACGTCGCTGGACGTGCCGCTCAGCTTCGACCCCGAGGCCCTGGTGCCCGAGTGGGAGGCCGACGCGGAACTGCCGGCCGGCATCCTGCCGCGCCGCGAAGGCAGTGCCACCAAGCCGGCCGAGCAGAAGAAGAAGGACAAGGAGGAAGGCAAGCGTCCGGCCGGTCCCGCCGCGCATCCGGCCGCGCCGGAGAGCGACCCGCAGGCCGTGGACGCGGCGCGCGAGGCCGCGCGCAGCGCCTATGCCGACCTGCACCGCGAGGCACGCCGCGAACAGGAGACGCTGGCCTCCGAAGCCAGCCAGCTGACGGCCTGGATGAGCCACCACTACGGGCTCACCGCCGAGAYCATCACCCAGCAGCACGATGCCGGCGTCTCGCAGCTCGACGCCGAGGCCAACCGCGCGTGCGAAGAGGCCGACGCGCGTGCCACCGAAGCGCAGTTCACGCTGCAGGCCAGCTACATCGATGCGGCGAACAGCCTGCAGCGCGCCGCCAACAGCGCCTGGGGCGCGATCAATGCCAACGATGGTGCCGCCTCGGCCATGATCAGTGCCCAGGTGAGCGCCATCGAGACTGCGCACACCACGCAGTTCACCACCGTGACGGGGCGCGCGGCCAAGCAGTTCGAGACCACGACGAAGGCGATCACCGAGTGGGGCGACAAGCGCGCCGAGACCTTCAAGGTCGAGGGCGTGGGCGCCCTGCAAGGTGCGAAGAACGAGCGCATCCTCCCGCGCGTGCCCGGCCTGGTGAAAAAGAAGGTCGATGAGCTGACCAAGCACAACACCGAAGTCGTCAAGGCCTGGAACACCACCAACACGACGACGCTGTGCAATGCCAGCTGCACCTACCGCGGCAGCCTGGACAGCAACCGCAAGAAGACCTTCGACGCCGGCCGCAAGTCGGTGGGCGGCGCCCTCAAGCGCGCGAAGAAGGGGCTCGCCGGTCAGTTCGCCGCCGCGCAGCTGAACCTGCGGCAGATGCGCGCCGCCACGCTGCACCAGCTGCGTTCACAGCAGAAGGCCGCGCGCACCCGGCTCACGACACAGGCACGTGCCGTGCTGAACGGCGCCTTGCGCGGCGCCAAGGGCGCCGTCGGTTCGGTCGAGTCCGCCACCCGCGGCGCCCTGCCCGGCTACTGGCGCAGTGTGCAGGGCTTCGGCCAGAACCTGCGCGCCACCGGCATGAGCGGCGGGGCCGCCGCCGTGCGCCGGCTGTCGCAGACTGCGCCCGCTTCCTTGCGCAAGGGGCTCGCATCCACTGGGGCGTCGGTGCGCGAACGCCATGCCGGCAACCGCGATCGCCTGGAATCCGAGCAGGCACAGCAGAAGGACGAACTGGCGACGAACCGCGCCAAGGAACTCGACACGACCTTGCAGGCCATGGGCCAGGCCGCCACCCACGGCGAGCAGCAGCAGAGCGAGCGGGTGCAGGCCTTCGTGAAGTCGGCGATCCAGTTGCGCGACAGCGTCACCGCTGCGGCCCAGAGCTGCATGGGCAAGCCGGCCGACCTGCTCAAGGCATCGATCGAGAAAAGCCAGGGGCAGGCGCATGCCTCGCTCCTGGCCATGTTCACCGGCATCCAGCCGCCACCGCCGCCTCCTCCGCCTCCCGGCACGGACACCGAAGGCGGCGGCCCGGACTGCACGAGCTGCAACAAGGAGAAAGGCGGTGACAAGGGCAGCGGCGGCGACAGCGGTCCCAAGGGCCTCAATGCGCAGGCCGACAAGGAAGTCGAGCAGCTGCAGGAGGCCGCCAAGGTCGACGTGGTGTTCGAGCCCGCCCTCATCGCCATCGGCGCCAAGGTCGCCAGCAAGCTGACCAAGCACGGCCAGGACGTGAATGCCGCGTTCACGGGCGCCTTCGCCGGCTCCGTGAAGGAGGAAGCGGTGACCGGCGGCCTGCACGGCCTGACCAAGGCCCAGGGCAATGCGTTGAACCTCAAGGACTATCCCGCCGCGGTCACCGTGGTCGGTTCCACGCTGACCGACGAGCTCGCCTTCTACCTGGGCGAGAAAAGCGACGACTACCAATCCGCGATCAAGTACCTGGCAGGCGACGCGGTGGGTGGCGCCAAGCTGGAGGCGAAGGCCTCGCTGGGCGTCTTCAACGACGACGAGGCGCGCATCGAGAGCACGCTGCGCAACCTCTCGCCCACCGAGGCCGCCGAGCTGGCCGCCTCCGATCCGGCGCTGGCGGCCAAGGTGCGCGACGCCCTGGACGGCACCGACCAGAAGGTGTTCGACGCGCTGATGAAGGGCGACACCCAGACGGCGGACGCGCTTCGCATGAAGGACGCGGTCGACGAGGCGCGCCGTGACGGAGATGCCGATGCGGTGCACGCCGCAGAGGCAAAGTACACGGCGATGCGCGAGGGCGACTGGAACAAGCGCGACATGGACGAGCGCGCCGAGCTCGAGGAGTGGACCCCCGAGCGGCGCGAGCAGGAAGAGGACAAGCACCGCGCCGGCGTCGCCAAGGCGCTCGGCAAGATGGTGTCGGACACCGACGTCGCGCACGCCGCCGGCCCGAACGGCGTGGCCGCGATGAGCGACGAGGAACGCGCGGCCGCCTATGTGACGCGCGACATCACGGTCTACGTGGGCGGTGGCGGCGACATGCCGCCCCAGCCGGTGACCATGAGCATGACCGGCGCCAACAAGGACCTGGCCGCCGCCATCCTGCTGCACGGGAACAAGAGCGTCGAGGCGCAGTCCGCGCGCCTGGGCGTGGAGATCGAGCGCAAGGACGATGCGCCGAAGGCGATCAACGTCGACACCGCGGTGTTCGACGACCGCTTCACGCCCGACAACCCGCAGGCCGGCCCCGAGGAGAAGGCCGAGAACGAGAAGCGCCGGGCTGCAGCGCGCCAGAAGAAGGCCCAGGTCCTGCTGCTGGCCGGCCAGAAATACGCCGGCGCCGAAGCGCCACCCAAGGACTTCAAGCCCGACGCGGCCAAGCCGCTGGAGGACCCGCGCGTCGCCGCGGCGCGCGAGAAGCTGGGCACCAAGTTCACCGAGCGCTTTGGCGAGGACACGATCGGCGCCGACCTGGTCAAGGGCCTGATGAAGGACGACCGTCCTTCGGCCAAGACCAATTCGCTGGCCATGCAGCATGCGATGTACTCGCACGCGGGCACCAACGAAGACCTGATGTGGCGCTTCACCGAGCRCATGACGCGTGTCGAGATCGACGCGATGCGCGACCAGTTCAAGGCCGACACCGGCAAGGACCTGGACGGCGAGATGGGCCTGCACGGCAAGGGCCCGTTCTTCTCGGAGCTGTCGGGCGACGACCGGCTGCGCATGGAGCGCGCCATGCTCGGCGTGCCCGTCAACGACAAGGAGAAGCTCGAGGCGGCGGTGTTCGCGATCGAGCAGCAGAAGCGCGAGACCGGCGCGCTCGGCAAGCTGCTCGCCTCGGGCAGCAGCGGCGAGAAGTCGATGGAGACGACGCTGTCGAACCTCTACGAGGCCGCCGGCGTGAAGAAGGAGGACTTCACCCGCGAGGGCCTGCTCAAGGGCGGTGGCCTGTTCGACAAGAACGGCAACTACACGGGCAAGCAGAAGGACAAGTTCGTCTCCGGCACCGACAACGCACTGGGCGCCGCGCAGAACTACCAGGCGGTGATCGATTCGTACGCCGACATCGCGACCACGGGCATCGCGATCATCGGTGCGATCGCCGCGGCCGCGATCACCGTGGCGACCGGCGGGGCGGCCGGTCCGCTGATCGCCGCCGCGGTGGTCGCGGGCCTCGCCTCGATGGGCGCCAACTACGCGATCAAGGGCGGCCGCTACGGCTGGGAACAGGCGGCGGTCGACCTGGGCATGACCGCGGTGCAGGCGGTGACCGCGGGCGTCGGTGCGCAGCTCGGCGCGGCCGCCCAGGTCGCCTCCAAGGGCGCGCAGGCGGCCTCGCAGGCCAGCCGCATGATCGCGTCGCTGGCCCGCATCTTCACCGGCAACCCGGTGGTCGACCAGATCATCATCGGCGCGATCACCAGCAGCATCGGCACGCTGGGCAGCACGGCACTGCAGGAACAGACCTGGGAGAAGGGAGCGGGCCACGCGGTCGGTGCGCTGTTCGAGGGTCTGCTGAAGGGCGCGCTGACCGGCGCGGCCACCGCGGCCGTGTCGCAGGCGATCGAGGTCGGCGGCGGGCTCGGTCCGAAGCTGCAGGCGCTGTCCGCCGAGGGCGGACCCGCCGCGGCACTGCGGGCGGTCACGCTGCGCGGCGCGGGCCGCGCCCTGATCGCAGGGGCCGGCGGCATGGCCGGCAAAGGCACCGAGATCATGTTCGACCAGGCCACCGGCAAGTTCAAGGGCCGCGGCGAGGATGCCTTGTGGGAGATCGGCAAGGCCGGGCTGCATTCCGCGGTCCAGGGCTTCGGCGAAGGCGCGGCCGAGGCGGTGGGGCAGCGCTTCCACAACGCGTCGATGCGCAAGCTCGAATCCGACATCAACAACGAGCGCAAGAGCCGCGGCATGGAGCCCTTGGAACCCAAGGCCCTGGCCGAGGCGGCGCAGGACCTGGCGCTGCTCAACCTGGCCGGCGGCAACGACGGCCTGTCGCGCGCCATCCACCTCGACCACGTCGCCACGCACGGCGGCATCAACGCCACCATCGCCACGCCGCATCCGGATCCGGTGGTGCTGGACAGCATGCGCGCCGAGCTGCTGCGCCACGTGCCGCCGGAGCTGCACGGACAGTTCGGCGACGTCCCGATCCGCGTGATGCCCGAGGCCGAGTTCCGCGCGATGACGCGCAGCGAGTCCGGCAACGTGGTCACGCTGATCCACGAAGGCAAGCCGACGGTGGTGATCCGCGAGGGCACACCGATCTCGCGCCTGGCCGACGAAGGCCCGCACCTGATGCAGACGCGCGAAGGCCCCTCCAAGGTCCGCGTCGCCAAGCTGGACGAGGCTGCGCTCGCGCACTGGGACCAGCTGCCGGTGGAGGCTCAGCTGGAGCTGTACCGCAACAAGG
>NZ_JBFUFP010000319.1:0-5276 GCF_056403375.1 Rhizobacter sp. P2_H2 | reverse complement strand
CGCGAGCTGCGCGCGCTGGCGCATGCGCTGTCCGAGGTGGTCGCGCAGCGCACCCACCAGCTGCGGGCGAAGGAGCAGGCGCTGCGCAYGCTCGGCCGCGTGATCGACGCGATGCCCGAGGCGGTGCTGGTGTACGACGTGACCGGCACCGTGCGCATCTGCAACGAGGCGATGCAGCGCCAGTTCGGCTGGCGCGGCGAGCAGCTCGTCGGCGGCCGGCTCGACCGCATCATCCCGCCGGGCGAGCGCTACGAGTTCATGCGCACGATGCTCGACTTCGCGGCGCACGGCGCCGGCCAGCGCACGCGGCTGGTGCTCGACCGCAGCATCCTGTGCGCCGACGGCAGCGCCGCCACGGTGCGGCTGTACGGCGAGCTGATGAAGCTGCCGCACGGCCCGAAGATGTGCCTGTTCCTGCGCGACATGACGCAGGAGCTGCGCGACGCGCGCGCGCTGGAGGCGGCGCTCGCCGAGGCGCAGCAGTCGGCGCAGGTGAAATCGCGCTTCCTGGCCAACATGAGCCATGAGATCCGCACGCCGCTGAACGGCATCGCCGGCATGCTGGACCTGCTGACGCGCTCGTCGCCGACACCGGACCAGCGCGAGTACATCGACGTGATGCGATCGAGCGCCCGGCTGCTGCGCAACCTGCTCAACGACATCCTCGACCTGTCGAAGATCGAGGCCGGGCGGCTCGAGCTCGAGAGCCTGCCGTTCGACCTGGAGGAGCAGCTGCACGATGCCTGCGTGCCGTTCAAGGCGCTGGCCGAATCGCGTGGGCTGCGCTTCGAGGCCCGCTTCCACGTCGGCCACCCGGTGCTGCTGGGCGATCCGTTCCGCATCACGCAGATCCTGAACAACCTGCTCGACAACGCGATCAAGTTCACCACCTCGGGCAGCGTGCGGGTCGAGGTGGCCGAGTCGCGGGATGCGCGCGTGACCGACGGCAGCCGCATCCGCATCTCGATCACCGACACCGGCGTGGGCATTCCGAAGGCGCTGCAGAAGCGGCTGTTCGCCGCCTTCACGCAGGCCGACGAGTCGGTCACGCGGCGCTATGGCGGCACCGGGCTCGGCCTCGCGCTGTGCCGCCAGCTCGCGCGGATGATGGGCGGCGACATCCAGGTCGAGAGCACCGAGGGCCGGGGCTCGTGCTTCGAGGTGATCTTCTTCCTGCCGCGCGCCGCGTCGACCACCGGCTTCGTGCACACCCAGCCCGACAGCAGCATCGACACGCTGGCGCACGGGCTGTTCGGCCAGCGCGTGCTGGTGGTCGACGACAACCGCATCAACCAGATGCTGCTGCGCAAGTGGCTGCAGCAGGAGGGGGCGCACGTGGAGATCGCGAACAACGGCGAGCAGGCGGTCGAGAAGGCGGCCGGCGCGCACTTCGACGCGATCCTGATGGATGTCTCGATGCCGGTGATGAACGGCTACGACGCGGCGCGCGCGATCCGCGCGATGGGCGGCGTGACGGGCTCAGGCCACACCAGCGGGGCGAGCGTGCCGATCATCGGCGTGACCGCGCTCGCGATGGGCGGCGAGCGCGAGCAATGCCAGGCGRCCGGCATGAACGACTACATCACGAAGCCGGTCGACCGCAACGGCCTGATCCGCAAGCTCGTGCCGCTGATCGCCGCCAACGAGCCGCTGCCGGAGCTGCCGGAATTCATTCCCCGCATCAGCCTGACCCCCACCCTGGAAGCCGCTCACTCATGAACTTTCCGAAGGTCACCTTCGACACCCGGCGTGCGCTGGCCGATTTCGACGGCGATACCGACAGCATCGCCGAAGTGCTGCTCGCGTTCCTGGAAGACCTGGACACCGGCCGCACGGCGCTCGAAGACGCCCCGGCGCGCGGCCGCGCGGCCTATGCCGCGGTGCTGCACGAGCTGGCGAACTCGCTGGAATCGATCTGGTGCTTCGACGCCGGCCGACGGGTGCGCGAGATCGAGCGGCGCTGCCATGCCGGCGAGGTGCTGGACACGATCGTGGTGCAGCACGAGGTGACGCAGTTGCTGGAGGCCTCGGCCGACGGGGCGCGCGAGTGGCTGCGGCAGCGCTTCTCCTGAATCATCTCCTGGACGTTGCCCGGGCGGGGCGGGCGGAGGCCGTAACATGGGCGCTTCTCCCGACAGCAAGTTGACCGACACCGTGGAACACGAGGAACTACTGACCGTGGGCGAGGTGACCGGCCTGCTGGGGGTTTCCCGTACCTCGGTCCAGAAGATGGTGGACAGCGGCGTGCTGCTCGCGATGCGCACGCCGGGCGGGCACCGGCGCATCGTCCGCAGCTCGGTGCAGGCGCTGCTGAGCGGACAGCTGCAGCTGGTGCCCGGCGCGGCGTCGGCGCCCGTGCCGGCCCCGTCGTCGAGCATGACGGTGCTGATCGTCGAGGACAGCCCGACCACCACGCTGAGCTACCAGAAGGTGTTGCGCCGCAGCAGGCTGCCGATCTCGTGCGAGTTCGCGACGGACGGCATCGAGGCCCTGCTCAAGCTCGAGCGCTTTCGCCCCGACGTGTTGATCACCGACCTGCAGATGGAGCCGGTCGACGGCTTCCGGCTGGTCGCCGCGGTGCAGAACGATGCCGAACTGGCGTTGATGGCCCAGGTGGTCGTCACCGGACTGGACGACGACGAGATCGCGCGCCGCGGCGGCCTGCCGCCCAACGTGCTGCTGTACCGCAAGCCGGTGCCCTGGGACCGGGTGCTCGGCTTCCTGGAGGCCCATGCGCAACGCCGCCAGCTGCTGCTGGCGGCGTCGCATCATCGCGGCAGCCTCAAGGCTGGTTGATGATCTCGGTGCTCGGCTGGCCGTTGTCGGCGATCACCTCCAGCACCTTCACGTCGTTGACGGCGAGGCTCTGCGGCACCGTCATCAGCAGCAGGTCGGCGTTGGTCTGCACCTCGATCGGCGCGGTGAAGATCACGGCCTTCGTGCCGGCGGTCGTCACGCGCATCACGTAGTTGCCGGCGGTGAAGTCGGTCGAGTTCGAGCTCGAGGCCGGCACCGCGCTCTTGTACGCCGCGGCGGCGAAGTTCGGCCCCACCGTGGCGATGTCGACATTGGCGGCCGTCAGGTAGACGTCGACGTTCTGCGCATTGAACGAGCCGTTGACGACGCGCACGCGGCCGTTGGTGGCGGTCAGCTGCTTGTCGTACGGATCGTTGATCAGCAGCAGGTTGGTCGTCGTGGCTTCGCCCGGCACCGCGATCAGCGTGAACTTGTTGCCGCGCGTCGGGTTGAAGTTGATCGTGCCCACGGTGGCGCCGCCGGTGGTGGTTTTCACGGTGTAGTCGGCCGGTGCGGTGTCGACGACGTAGTACTTCGACGCGTACAGGTAGCCGACGTCGCTGATGCCGCCCGAGATCTCGGTGTTGCGGTACAGCGCGACGTTCGGGCCGGCCGGGATCGCGTGGATGAAGCGCACCTTCGGGTCGGCGATGTCCAGCCGGTCGTCGATGCTGTCGTCACCGCCACCACAGGCAGCGACCAGGAGGATCGGCGCGAAGGCCGTGAGGAATTTGAGAGCCTTGTGCATGATGGACTGCCTTTCAGTGGAGTCGAGGGACGATGCGACTCTAGGTTTCGTGCATCGCGCACCGTGTCGGTGGATGCGGCGACCCGATGTGGGGCGTGCCTGAGATCGCTGTCGGACGAGGCGCCGCGTGTGTCGGCGGCGCTTGTCGGATGCCGCGCACGGTGACAATGCGCGCCACGCAGGCCGCTCGACAGGCCGCCCTCCAGGAGACCGCATGATCGTTGTCCACCACTTGAACAACTCGCGCTCGCAGCGCGTGCTCTGGTTGCTCGAGGAGCTCGGCGTGCCGTACGAGATCAAGAAGTACCAGCGCAACCCGAAGACGATGCTGGCACCGCCCGAGTTGCTGCAGGTGCATCCGCTGGGCAAGTCGCCGGTGATCACCGACGACGGCACCACGGTGGCTGAATCGGGCGCGATCATCGAGTACCTGCTGTCGCGCTTCAGCCCCGGCACCCAGGGCCGGCTCGCCCCCGCGGCGGGCACGCCCGAGGCCTTGCGATTCACCTACTGGCTGCATTTCGCCGAAGGCTCGGCGATGCCGCCGCTGCTGCTGAAGCTGATCTTCGATCGCATCCCGAAATCGCCGATGCCGTTCTTCGTGAAGCCGATCGCGAAGGGCATCTCGGCCAAGGTGCTGGCGCTGATGGTCGAGCCGAACCTGAAGCGGCAGCTCGACTTCATGGAGGCCGAGCTCGGCAGGAGCGAGTGGTTCGCGGGCGGCGACTTCAGCGCGGCCGACATCCAGATGAGCTTTCCGGTCGAGGCCGCGGCGCAGCGCGCGGGGCTGGATGCGAGCCGGCCGAAGCTGATGGCGTGGCTGAAGCGCATTCACGCACGGCCGGCGTACCGGCGCGCGCTGGAGCGGGGAGGGCCGTACGACTTCGCCGATTGAGGTCAGCGCACCGCCCGCTGCACCTTGTCCACCAGCGCCTGCTCCCACCCTGTCGTCCCCACCGGCGTCAGCCGGCTGAGCACCCCGGTGTCGAGCCCGGTCGCGATCGCGCCGACGCCCGCCAGCACCGCGACACCGGCCGCGCGCCGCAGCCATTCGCCGGCATGCAGCGAGCGCTTCATCAGTGCCGACAGGCGCCCACCCGACAGCAGCGCCGCCGCCAGCGAGGTGCACGCACCGGCGGCATAGGCGAGCAGCAGCAGCGAGGTGCCGATGCTCGCGCCGTTCAGCGCCGCACCGGTGAGGATCAGCCCGAGGATCGGCCCGGCGCACGGTGCCCACAGCAAGCCCGTGCCGATGCCCAGCAGCACCGGTGACAGTGCCGATCCCCGGCCTTCACCGGAAGACCCCTCCGACCAGCGCACGCCGAGCGCCACCAGCGGCCGGCTCAGCCGATCCGCCAGCCCCGGCCACAGCAGCGTGAGCCCGAACACCGCCAGCAGCGCGATCGCCGCCCAGCGCCCGGCCTCGTTCAGCGTCACGACCCAGCCGCCGCCCACCGCCGCCAGCGACGCGATCGCCGCGAAGCTCGCCGCCATGCCCACCAGCATCGGCAGGCCGTGCGAGCGGAACGGCCGGTCGGCCCGCGCGAAGACGAAGGGCAGCACCGGCAGGATGCAGGGGCTCAGGATGGTCAGCACGCCGCCGAGCCAGGCGATGACGAGGGTGAGGAGCATGGCGATCGTTCCCGTGGATCAGTCCAGCGGCAGCACCAGCCGGGCCTCGAGCCCGCCGGTGCTGCGGTTGTGCAGGCTGAGCTGCGCGCCCATCGCGATC
>NZ_JBFUFP010000318.1:0-5299 GCF_056403375.1 Rhizobacter sp. P2_H2 | reverse complement strand
CCCCTTTCCGCTGGCCGGAAGGCTCTCGGTGCCCCAAAGAACAGTGACGCCGCCTGCCCACGTGGGCGTGGCACCTGAACGGCCCTTGGGCCAGGGCTCTGCCACGAGCCGGTCGGCCGGGTAGGGGTGCATGAAACTCATCATGCGATCGGGGCGACAGGTGAGCCAGGCGTCGTGGTCCGTTTCGTCCAGGATGACGACCATTCGCTTTTCCTGCCATGGCTTGCCGAACTGCATCATGAGCTGGTGCGTGTCCGCGTTGACGGTGAGCATCGTGAAGCTGGGGACCTCCTCGCCGGTCCTGTTGTCCTTCCACCAGCGCCACAGGCCGGCAATCCCCATCGGCGCGCGATCGCGGCGGCTGATTCGCCAGCGGACAGGCCTGCCGGTCTGATAGTTCAGCTCGTAGATGGCCTCGGTGGGGACGATGCAGCGTTGACCACAACGCCATGCACGGCGAAAGATGTCCAGGTCACCGGCGATGTCGGCCGGCGCGTCCTGGGCACGCCGGCCCAGAGCCAACCTCTTGCAACGACACGAAGAACGCTCGCAGCCACATCGCGGAATGTCGCGCTCGAGCGAGACCCCATCCCGTGCTCGTGAGATGAATGGCGCGAGATAGAGCGGGAGACTTCCTGCTGTCACGTCACCTTCGGGCTGAGCCACGCCGAAGTGGGAGAGCATGCGATCAGGGGCAGCGACCGGGTGATAGTTGATGGCCATCGTGTGCGTTGCCGGCAAGTCGGCAATCCCGAAGCGGGCAGCAGCGACCATTTCATCAGCGTTTCTCAAGCGTCGCTTCCCATATTCATGGCAGGTTCAAACGCCGGCGACTTCATACCATCGGTCCGCAGCGCCCCAGCGCGGCGATCGCGTTTTTCCAAGGACGATCCATGACGTTGCTGGACGGTCGATGACCGACCTTGCCGATACGCCCCGGTGGCGTGCATCCCACCCTGCGCGCGTAGGGAAGTACACCATCACCGGCGTGCTGGGACATGGCGCCATGGGCGTCGTCTATCGAGCCTTCGATCCGGGGATTCAACGGCCGGTGGCGATCAAGGTCATCCTCCGAAAGCTGCTGGATCATGACCGGACGGCAGACCTCGTCGCGGCGCGTTTCAAGAACGAAGCGCGAGCGGTCGGCCGGTTGTCTCATCCCGGCATCGTGGCCATCTACGAGTACGGCGAGGACGCCGCCTGCGCCTTCATCGCGATGGAACTGGTCGAAGGGCGCAGCCTCGGATGGATTCTGTCGCGCACGCCCATGCTGCCCGAGGCCGAGTTGCTGCACATCATGGACCAGTTGCTGGACGCGCTGGATTGCGTGCACCGGCACGGCGTCTGGCATCGAGACATCAAGCCCGAGAACCTGATCGTCACGCCAAGGGGCGAAGTCAAGCTCGCCGACTTCGGCATTGCACGCGTCGAAAATGTCGCGCTGACCCAGGGCGGCCCCTGGGTCGGAACGCCGGGATACATGGCCCCGGAGCAGTACACCGCGGCGGAGATCGACCATCGCGTGGACATCTTCGCCGCGGGTGTGCTGCTGTACCGGCTGCTGACCGGCAAGGCGCCGTTCAAGGGGCGTTCCCGGTCGGTGATGCGCGCGACGCTCGACGATGATCCACCGGCGCCGAGCGCGGCTGCGAACACGGTCCGGCATGCCTTCTACGACGCGATCATCTCGACGGCCTTGGCCAAGAACCCGAAGGCCAGGTTCGCAAGCGCTGCGGAGTTTCGCGACGCGCTGTCGAAGCGCTCCGAGGTGGCTCCCGCGATCTCGTCTTGCGTCAACGGCATCGGAGTGCGGACCTTGGCCGCGTCGCTGTTCCCCGACTCCACCGTCACGACGCGAAGTCCGGATCTCGCCGTTGCGGCCGCCGCCTCGCGGACGGGCCTGGACGCTGCCACCTTGGGACGGGCCGAGCGGGCGCTGGTCGGCTTCGTCGGCCCGATCGGCAAGGTTCTGGTGCGCAAGGCGGCCCGCAACTGCCTTGACCTGGTGTCCTTCAGCACCGCCCTCGTCGAGCACGTGCCGCCCGCTCAGCGTCGCGCCTTCATCGAACGCATCACCGCGGAATGCGGCGCCTTCGGCGTGGCGACGCCCCTGAGCCCCGACGTCCTGGCCCACGCATGTCGCGTCTTGACGAGCCAGATGGGGCCGATTGCCGCGATGGTGGTCAAGAGGGTCGCCGGCCAGGCGCAGACGCGGGAGGAGTTCTTCCATCTGCTGGTCGTGCAGAGTGCCGATGGCGTCGACCGGGCGAAGCTGAGCAAGGAATTGCGGCAGGCGCCGGTTCGGCGCTGACGGGGTTGCGATGTGAATGCCCGGATCAGCCGGCCCGCGGCAGCAACAGCCGGATACGACCGCCGGGGTGGGTCGAGCTGACCTCGAGCAGGGCGCCGAGCCCGACGGCGTGCTCGTGCATCGTTCGCAGCCCTGCGGCCGGAATACCGTCCAAGCCAGGTCCGTTGTTCGTGAGCGCGACACGGATGCCGCCGTCGGTGGCGCTCGCCGCCAGGTGCAGTTCGGTCGCGTGCGAATGCCGCAGGGTGTTCGATATCGCCTCGAGCAACAGCCGCTGCAGGCGGCGCATCGCGTCGCCGTGCTCGCCTGCTTCCCAGTGCGGCAGCAAGTCGACTTCCCAGCGCAGATCCAGTCCAGCGGCCTCGATGCGCCTTTGCAAGCGATAGCGCAGGCTGGCCAGCAACGCATTGACGTCGCCGGGCGGCATGCTCAGCGCATCGATCAGCAGCTTGAGCCGGTCCAGCGTCTCRCGCAGCGTCTGGGCGACCGCAAGCGGCTCGGCGCGCTCCTCTTCGAGCTGCCGCATCGCACTGGCCAGGTGGGTGCCGACGTCGTCATGCAGATCGCGCAGGACGAGTGCCCGTTCGGTCGCCACGGCGAAATCGCGATCGGCCTCGACGAGGTGAGCGAAAGACTCGCGCAGTTCCATCTCGCGCTGCCGGACGCGATCGGCGAGCCTGCGGTTCAACAGCGTCAGATCCTCCTGGGTGCGGGTGTAGTCGCCAGCGATCACCCATGCCGAGATCGACAGCGTCACGGGGGCGGCGTAGGCCACCAGGTGGGGGCTGTCGAACGGCAGGACGAAGATGGTGAGCAGCCAGTCATGAGCGCCGACGAGCATCCCGATGACAGCGGCGCTGCCCAGCAACAGCCGGTCGCGCCTCGACCGGCCTTGCGCATCGGACAGCAGCAAGACGGTTGCCCAGCCGCAAAGCGACAGCACGCCGAGGATCACCACCGCAAAGGCGATCTGTTGCCGGGTCGGGCCGACCAGGAACTGCAGCGCATTGGCAACGAGCACCAGGCCGATCGCGCCGAGCTCCAGGCGCGGTGATGACCGGCCGGCGAAGCGCAGGAAGAACAGCGCGAACAGAAGTGACGTCCAGATGTTGCAGAGGAAGATCAACATCTGCCAGGCACGCGGCGAAAATGGCGGGTCGGTGAGGAGGTCGTTGCTCGTGCAAAGGGCCCACAAGAGACTCGCCGCCGCAAAGTAGCCGTATTGCAGGGCTTCGCGACGGCGCAGCCAGATGATGGCGAACAGCACCCCGAGCGCAAACACGTAGGCGTCGACGACGGTCAGCAGGCTGACTCGCCAGAAGACACGTTGCTCATGGGCCTTCGAGAGCTCAGCGGCCGGCCCCGCGAACAGGTGGCCCAGGCCGCCGTCGCTGCTGGTCCCACAGCGCACCCGCAGGTACACGAGGTTGTCCGTCGCGGTCCATGCCGCTTGCGGAACCATGAACAGGAGCGGTGTGTTCCAGTGACGCGTCAAGTTGTCCGGTTCCATGCGCCCGGCGCGCCCGACCAGCATTCCGTTGACCCACAGGTCGCTGTTCATCGTCGCGTAGGCCACTTCGAAGGCCCACGGTTCGCGTTGCGCGGGATCGATGTGAACGCGCAGCCGGTACCACACGGTCCCTGCGCGCGCCCGGCCGTTCTCTGCCCAGCGATCGGGCAGCCGGACCGGCCGCCAGGCCGCGGCATCGGGCGGCGGCTGCTCGCCGGCGGACACCACGGCTTCAAGGTCCGAGATGGAGACGATGCCCTTCTGCGGCGACAGCGCGACGACGCCTGCAGCGTGTGCTGCGCCAGCCAGCGACCACGCGGCCATCAGCACGCGCAGGCTGCGTCCCCTCGTCATCAACAGGTCCGGCGCGTGCGGCGCCGGCGATCACATCGGCATTTCCTGGGCGACTCGGCGAAGGAAGACGTGACGTACTGCATGGCGGGAGCTTAAGCGCGATATCTACGGACGTCCGCCTCCCCCTTGCTCCTCGCGCTCACATGTTCATGGGACGCATCGTGGCGTCCGTGCCCTGCAGAAGCGGCGTCACGCCGCCTGCGGCGCACATGAAACGGCGGCCGCTCCACGAGATCCTTTTACCTCTCGTTACGCCTGGTGTGCCGTCATCAGTGGGCCACCGCCAGGCGGCGCACGAGGCCCGGCAACCAGCGGGTGGCGCCGTAGAGGAACTGCCCCTTCGGCGTGGGCACCACCATGAAGCGCTTGCGGGCGATGGCATCGAGGAGGACGCGTGCCACGTAGTCTGCCGTCACCGGTGCGATCCACGCTTCGGCCTCGCGCACCGCGGCCGGCTTGGTCTTGTTCTCGGTGTCGAATCCCGGCGTGAGGGTGGCCGGAGGGCACAGCACGGAGACCTCGACGCCGTGCCTGCGGTACTCGGAGTAGATCGATTCGCAATAGCCGACCACGGCGAACTTGGTCGCGGCATAGGCCGCCCAACCGAACGTGCCCACGAAACCAAGGATCGAGGACGTGTGGATCAGGTGGCCGCTCCCGCGCGCGCGGAAGAGCGGCAGGAACGCATGGCTGAGGTGGACCGTGCCCATGAAGTTCAGGTCCATCATCGAGCGATAGTCCTCCAGGGGCAGCTCTTCGAGATAGGCTGCGACCGCCCGCCCCGCGCAATTGATGACGTGCGTGGGCGTGCCGACCCGGGCGGTCAGGTCATCGCGCAGGGCCAGAACGCTGTCGTGGCGGGAGACGTCGACGACAAGCGTCTCGATGGTGGCGCGGCAGCCGGACATGCCGACCAGTTCGGCGCGTGCCTGGTCCAGCGCCGCGACGTGCCGCGCGGCGATGATGATCCGGCAGTCGAGCATGCACAGCCGCCGCGCGATGGCCAGGCCGATGCCTTGCGACCCCCCGACGATCAGGACTGTGTCTGAATCACGGATTCGACCCATCGAATTCTCCTTGTTGCAATGCCCGCACGTACTCAGATGATCTGCAGCGCCTTGGCG
>NZ_JBFUFP010000317.1:0-5310 GCF_056403375.1 Rhizobacter sp. P2_H2 | reverse complement strand
GCGTGAAGATCGCGGTCGAGCCGCTGCACGAGACCGTGCCGCTGATGCCGCTGATGCCGAAGCTCGCGCTCGTCACGGTGCTGCAGTTGACGGCTTCCGAGAACGTCACCGAGACGGTGGTCGCGATGCCGATCGAGGTGCCGCCGGTGGCCGGCGTCGTACTCGAGACGGTGGGCGGCGTGGTGTCGGCCGGTGCGGTCGATGCGAAGGTGGCGGTGACCGCAGCGGCCTGCGTCATCGTCACCGTGCAGGCGCCGGTGCCGGTGCAGGCGCCGCTCCAGCCGCTGAAGGTGGCGCTCGCGCCGGGTGTGGCGTTCAGCGTCACGACGGTGCCCGACGCGAAGTTCTGCGTGCACGACGCGCCGCAGCTGAGCCCGGCCGGCGTCGCGATCGCCACGGTGCCGCTGCCGGTGCCGGCGCTCGCGACCGTCAGCGTGTACTTCGGCTTCTCGGTGAAGGTCGCGCTGGCCGCCTGGTTCGCGCTCATCGTCAGGCTGCAGGTCGCCACCTTGCTGCTCGCGCAGGCGCCGCCCCAGGAGGCGAACTGGAAGCCCTCCGCCGGCGTCGCGGTCAGCGTGGTCGCGGTGCCGGTTTCCAGGCTCACCGCGCAGGTCGCGCCGCAGTTCAGCCCGCCGGTCGACGAGGTGATGCTGCCCGAGCCGGTCTTGGTCGCCGTCAGCGTGTAGGTGATGGCCTGGAACGCCGCGTTGACCGAGGTCGCGCTCGACAGCGTGACGTTGCAGGTGGCGTCGGTGCCGGTGCAGCCGGAGGTCCAGCCGGTGAAGCGCTGCTTCGCGGCGGCCTGGGCGGTCAGCTTGACCTGGGTGCCCATCGGCAGCGATTCGCTGCAGTCGCCCGGGCAGTTGATGCCCGACGGCGCCGACAGAACGCTGCCGCTGCCGTCGACCTTGACGTTGATGGCCGCCATGCCGGACGGCGTCGGCGTGAAGCTCGCGGTGACGCTCTGCGCATTGCTCATCGTCACCTTGCAGCTGCCGTTGCCGGTGCAGCCCGCGCCGCTCCAGCCGCTGAAGGTGAAGCCGCTGTTCGGCGTGGCGGTCAGCGTGACGCTGCTGCCCTGCGCGAAGCTCTTGTTGCAGGTGCTGCCGCAGCTGATGCCGGCCGGCGACGAGCTGACGCTGCCCGAGCCGCTGAGGATCACGTTCAGCGCGAAGTTCGCGGTCGGCACCGCGGTGAAGGTGGCGGTGACCGAGCGGGCGCTGCTCATCTGCACCTGGCAGGTACTGCCGGTGCAGGCGAGGCCGCTGCCGCTCCAGCCGCTGAAGGCGTAGCCGGTGGCCGGCGTGGCGGTCAGCGTGACGGCGCTGTTGGCGGCGTAGTTGCCGATGCAGTCGCTGGCGGTGGCGCAGGTCAGGCCGCCGACGTCGGCGGTGACGCTGCCGCTGCCGGCGATCGTCAGCGCCAGGTTGAAGCGGGTCTGCGCTTGCTGGCTGAAGGTGGCAGTCACCGCCTTCGAGGTCTCGACCGCCACCGCGCAGTCGCCGGTACCCTTGCAGTCGAGGCCGCTGCCGCTCCAGCCGACGAAGTCGTAGCCGCTGGCCGGCTCGGCGCTCAGCGTCACCGAGGCGCCGGCCGCGAAGCTCTTCGCGCAGACGCTGCCGCAGTCGATGCCGCCGGGGCTCGACTGCACCTGGCCCTGGCCGACGCGGCTCACGGTGAGCGTCGCCTGGTTGGCTTCCGCCGGGGTGTCGTCCTCGCCCTTGCCGCAGGCAGCGAGGGTCAGTGCGACCGCGAGGGTCGCCAGCAGGCGCAGGTGCTTCATGGGGACTTCCGCAATCTCAATGGATTTCAGTACTCGTAGGCGCCGACGTCGATCTTGCCGTTCAGCGGGCGCGCCGTGCCGATGTAGTCGGTCGTGACCAGCGAGGTCGCGACACCGGTGTTGATCGCCGGGCTGCCGGTCGACAGCGTCAGCGGCCTGCTGGTCGCACCGGTCACGGTGGTGCTGGCGTACTTCGGGTCGACGATGCGGCTGGTGTCGGTGCGGCCGGCGCTCGCGGTCGCGTACTGCAGGGCCCACTGCGACGCCGAGACGCTGTTGTCCTTCAGCACGAAGGTCGGCGCGCCGCCGGTCACCCAGTAGATGTTGCCGTCGATGCGCAGCGTCGAGAAATCGGCCAGCGCGTCGGCGTTCACCTTGATCAGCGGGCGTCCGGCCGAACCGTAGATGATGTTGTTGTAGATCTCGATGTTGACGCCCTTGGTGCCGATCTCCGACTCGTTCGACACGAAGATCGAGCCCTGGCCGGCGGTGGCGGTGTTGTAGCAGCTGTTGTTGTAGATGCGCACGTTCGACGACGACGAGGTCGCGACGCAGGCCCAGGTGGCGTTGACGACGACGTTGTTGCGCACGATGCCGTCGTAGCTCTCGTAGTTGCCGTCGACCAGGCGATCGGTGTCGGTCTCCTGGCCGAGCATGATCGCGTGGCCGTTGTCGCTGCGCCCGATGTTGTAGAGCAGGTTGTTCTCGAAGACCGTGCTGCGCGCGTTGCCCTTCGCGTACATGCCGAAGTCGGGCACGTCGTGCACGTAGTTGCCGGCCACGCGGGTGTTGTTGGCGCCGACGATGTCCACGCCCTGCGCATTGGTGCCCGGCGTCACGACGCTGCTGCTCTGGTAGATCTCGTTGTCCAGCACCTCGACGTCGTTCGCGGTGCGCACCAGCTTGACGATGTCGGCGACGCTGCAGCACAACGTGTTGCCCTGGATGCGCACCTTGGCGGTGTCGATCTTGATCACGTTGCCGTCGTCGCCGCCGGCCGTGCTGCCGCGCACTTCCATGCCCTGGATGGTCCACCAGCTGGCGAAGCAGTCGGTGTTGCCGGTGCCGCTGCCGATGGCGTCCTCGTCGCAGGCGCTGTTGTAGAAGTAGATGGTCGGGCCGGCGCCGGTGCGTTGCAGCACCGGGCGCTCGCCGTTGTAGCCGCGCATCGTGATGCGGGCGGTGGAGGTGCCGGCGGTGCGGATCACCACCGCCTCGGAGTAGGTGCCGGCGCGCACCTCGATGATGTCGCCCGCGGTCGCGACGCCGACTGCCTTCGTGAGGCTCTTGAACGGCGCGGCCAGCGTGCCGGCGGCGCTGTCGCTGCCGGTGGTGGCGACGAACCAGCTCTTGCCGCTGGTGCCGCCACCGCCGCCGGTGCTGGTGGCGGTGAAGGTGGCGCTGACCGACTTCGCGGCCGTCATCGCGACCGCGCAGGTGCTGCTGCTGCCCGAGCACGCACCGCCCCAGGCGGTGAAGGTGTAGCCGCTGGCCGGCGTGGCGGTCAGCGTGACGCTGGTGCCCGACGCGAAGCTGCTGCAGCCGGTGCCGCAGGCGGTGCCGGCCGGAGAGGCGCCGACGCTGCCCGAGCCGGTGGTCGCCACGGTCAGCGCATAGGTCGGCACGGCGGTGAAGACGGCGGTCGCGCTGCCGGCGGCGTTGACCGTCAGCTGGCAGGTCGTGCTGGTGCCGGTGCAGGCACCGCTCCAGTTCGTGAAGGTGTAGCCGCTGGCCGGCGTGGCCGTCAGCGTGACGGCGGTGCCGGCATTGAAGCTTGCGCTGCAGGTGCTGCCGCAGGCGATGCTGCCGCCGGTCGACGCGACCGTGCCGCTGCCTTGCTTGACGACCGTCAGCGTGTAGGTGTTCAGCGCGAACGCGGCGCCGACCGTCGTCGCGGCGCTGACCTGCACGGTGCAGGTGCCGCCGCTGGTCGTCACGGTGCCGGTCGACGCGCAGGCGCCGGTCCAGCCGCTGAAGTGCGACGCGCTGCCGCTGGCGGCGGTCAGCGTCACGCTGGTGCCGGCGCTCACGGTGCTGCTGCAGGCCGTCGGGCAGTTGATGCCGGACAGGTTCGAGACCAGCGTGCCCTGGCCGGTGCCGGTCACGGTGGTGGTCAGTGCGAAGCTGCTGGCCGGCACCGCCGCGAAGGCGGCGCTGACCGCGCGCGCGGCCGACATCGTCACCACGCAGGTGTTGGTGCCCGAGCAGCCCGCGCCGCTCCAGCCGCTGAACGAATAGCCGCTGGCCGGCGAGGCGTTCAGCGTGACGACGGTGTTCTGGTCGTAGCTGTGCGTGCAGGTGCTGCCGCACGAGATGCCGGCCGGCGACGAGCTGACCGTGCCCGAGCCGGTGACCGTGACGCCGAGTGCGAAGGTCGGCGTCGCGACCGCGGTGAAGCTGACGCTGACGCTGCGCGCCGCGCTCATCGTGACCTGGCAGGTGCTGCCGGTGCAGCTGACGCCGCTGCCGCTCCAGGCGCCGACGGTGTAGCCGGAGGCGGGCGTGGCCGTCAGCGTGACGACGGTGCCGGCGGCGAAGCTGCCGCTGCAATCGGTGGCGGTGGCGCACGAGAACGGCGTGGTGTTGGCGGCCACGCTACCGGCGCCGGCGATCGTCACGGCCAGCGGGTACTCGGTGGCGTTCACCGTGCTGAAGGTCGCGACCAGCGACTTCGACTGGTCGAGCATCAGGCTGCAATCGCTGGTGCCGGTGCAGTCGACGCCGACGCCGCTCCAGCCGACGAACTGGTTGCCCTGCGCCGCGGCGGCATGCAAGGTGACCTCGGTGTTCTTCGTGTACGAGCCGGAGCAGTCGCTGCCGCAGTCGATGCCGTTCGGCGTCGAGGCCACGGTGCCCTGGCCGACCCGGCTGATGGACAGCACCGACATCTGCGGCTCGGGCGAGGCGGCGTCCTCGTTCTTCGAACCACCGCAGGCCACCAGGGCCGCGCCGATCACCACCAGGGTCAGATACTTCGAGACACAAGAGAACGCAGGGATCAGGGTCGGGGACATCGCTAGCTTCCATCTGACGCTGGGATCCGACACGGGCCCCGGCCGAGGCGGATTGTGTTGGCACCCACTCACCGACCTGTGTCCAGATGTGGGATGGACAGGTTACAGACGGCTGTGGTCGGCATCTGACGGTCGATCGGCGCGTGGGTGCTCGCTCGCCGCGATTCGTGGTGCAGCGCACACGGTTCATCCATCGGATGTCCGAATGCTTGACATCGCGGTGGCGGACTGTCGGCTGCCTGCAACGGCAGCCGCTTCGCCGGCCCGGCGGGCGGGCTGCGTGCACCCCCCTGGTTCGCGGGGAGTCTGTTACAAAAACAATCGGAAAAGTCTGCCGGCTGCCGGGGGCCGGCGCGGCAGAAGTTGCAGCACCAACCCCGTAACTCAGGGATTGGCGCTGCGGGGTGGTTCTCCGATCATCCCGACCATTCCAAAAGGGGAGCGGCAGCAAGGTTCGGGGGCTGTATCGGTAATCGGGGCGAGTTTGAAACAAACCCTTCAACTACCATCTGT
>NZ_JBFUFP010000316.1:0-5322 GCF_056403375.1 Rhizobacter sp. P2_H2 | reverse complement strand
GACCGTACCAGCATCGACCTGGCCTGGGATGTCGGCAGCGAGGTGCCGCAGGGTGTCGTGCAGGCGCGATCGTTCGGCACGCCGGGCGGCAAGATCTACGTCGGCGTCGACACGCCGAACCACCTGCCGGATCCCGCCATCGATCGCTCCGAGATCCGGGTCACGAGCAACCAGGATGCGACCGTCCGCATCTTTCCCAATCCCGCGCTGACACCCGGCACCTATACCGGAACGCTGCTGCTGCTGGTGTGCTCGGATCCCACCTGCAGCCGCCACTTCACGGGGTCGCCCGCCACGCTGGCCTACCAGATCGTCGTGCGTCCGGGCATCCGCCTCACACCCTCGGCCTTGGCCGTGGCCAACAGCGCCGGGCTGCCGCGGTCCAGCCAAGTCGCGGTGGCGTTGCCGCCGGACGTGTCGGAGTACGCCGTCAGCACCGACGATGCCGCCGTGACCGTCGACCAGCGCAGTGCCACCGGCCTGCGCGTCAACACACCGGCGCGCGAGCCCGGCACCTACACCACGCACCTGACCTTGACGGCAGGCAGCTACCAGCGCGTGCTGACCGTGACCGAAACCGTCGGCGTGCGCACCCTGCAGCTCGACACCACCGAGTTGACGCTGCAGGCCGTCAGCGGGCAGCCGGCGGTCGCGCATGTCGGCATCCTGACCTTGCCGCCGGGCGCATCCACCGTTTTCCTGAATCTGCATTTCAATGCCGAGGCCCAATCCTGGCTGCACCTGTCGAACATCACCCCGACGGGATTCGACGTGGTCGCGGACTCGCTGCCGTCCGGCACCTACGACGACATGTTCAGCGTCCGGGACGACCAGCTGAAGAGCGGCAGCGCCACGATCAGGCTGTCGTATGTGGTGAGGCCGCCTGCGGGGGGCGATCAGCCGTTCTCGACAACGGTGAAGAGCCTGAACCTGTCGGCGGCGGAAGGTGCGAGCACGACGCAGACGCTGCCGATGACCCCGCCGAGCTGGAATCCGGATGTCGCTGTCGCCATCGAGTACAGCGGCTCGGCGAAGGGCTGGCTGAGCACTTCGGTCCTGCCGGGCACCGGCCTGCAGGTGACGGCGCAGGCACTCGGCCTGGCGAAGGGCAGCTACTACGCCACGCTGACTCTGAAGCCAGCCTACCCGAGCCGGCCCGTCGTCGTGCCGGTGGCGCTCACGGTCGGCTCCGGTCTCGCGACGCCGGTGCCGCAGACGCTGGTGATCGGTGCCGAGTCGACGCCGGCGGCGCTGGCCGGCAGCGTTCCGGTGGTCGGGAACGGCGTCGCGGCGGCGTCGTGGACCGCTGTCTCCTCGGTCCCGTGGCTGCGGCTCACGCGCAGCAGCGGCGACCTGACGACGCCGCTGACCTACGAAGCGGACCTGGCCCAGGTGCTGGCCCTGCCCGCGTTCACCGACCTGAAGGCCGGCATCACGATCCAGGCGAACGCGGTGGGCGCGGCCGCCGGCAGCGCGCTGACGCCGGTGACGGCGCAGGTGGTGCTGCGCAACGAGCTGCCCGAGGTGCTGGGTGTGGGGCCGGCCGCATGGCGCACCGGTCGAGCCGGTACGCTGATCGTGCGCGGGCGTGGCTTCGATCACCTGGGCGACCCGGTGGCGCGCCTGTCGATCACCGGCATCACGCCGCAGAGCGTCGCCGTGGTCAGCCCGACCGCGATCAACGTGACCCTGCCGATGATGAGCGCGGGCGACAGGGCGATCGCCCTCTCGAATGCGCTCGGTGCCGCCACCGCGTCCGGCGTGCTGCGCGTGGTGGATGCGCCGGTGCACGCGGCCGGCAAGGTCGCGACCGGGGGGCAACCGACCTCCCTGGTCTACGACCCGATCCACGGCCTCGTCTTCCTCGCGAACCCGACCCTGGGTGTCGTGCAGCGTGCGCGCGAAACCTCGTCGGGCTGGGTGTCCGACCGGCTCGCCTTCACGGCCCCGTTCGACATCGGCATGAGCCCCGATGGAAGCTGGCTGGTGGTGGTGGAGAGCAAGGGGACGCTGCACCTGGTCGACCCGGTGGCCTTCACCGTGACCAGCAGCCATCCGGTCGGCACGGCGATCATCAACTCGCCCGGGTCGAGTACCGGCCATGGCTTGCCCTTCACCGACGACGGCCGGGTGTGGATCGGGTCGGTCAGCCAGAAGGGCCCCACGCGCTTCCACCTGGCATCCCGCGCCTTCGACGTACCGGGGCTGCACGGTGGACCGATGGAGGTGTCGCGCAATGGCGAGCGCCTGCTGATCGGACAGGTCGATCTTGGAAACACGATCAGCTACGGCGACCAGTCGAGCGGCACCTGGCGCCTTGCGCCGGCCGCTGTGGGATCTCTCGGCGGCGCCGACAACGGTGTCGACGAGACGGGCAGCCGGATGATGGTCAATGCCGTCGTCTACGACGCGGACTTCGCGGCCGTGGGGCGGGCGAGCGACCCGTTGCCCAAATGGGTGGAGCAATCGACGGTGCTGTCGCCGGATGGCGGGCGCGTCTACCGCTACGTGTTTCCGATCAACGGAACCGGTGACACTCGCACGCCGTACCTCACTGTCTTCGACGCCGGCGGAGCGCCCTCCACGCAGACCAGCCTGCCGGCGCTTCCGGTGCTGGGCAGCGTCCCGTTGAGCGATTTCGCGTGCCTGGTGGTGCTCAACTGCTTGTCGGAGCCGAGGATGAACATCTCGCCCGATGGCAGGACGGTGTTTGTGGCGGGCGAGAACGCACTGCTCGTCATCCCGGTGCCGCAGGCGCTGGCTCCGCGGGTGAAGGCAACCTCCGCTGGGCGCACCGGTGCTTCCGCCGCGGTGGAACGCCTGCGTTGAACGGCGCTATGCGCTCAGGCAGGCCCTGAGCGTGGCAGCGTCGAACGGCTTCTGCAGGAACGGCCAGCCCGCCCCCCAGTCGGCCTGGCCGCTGAACGCCTCCAGCGGCATGCCCGACATCAGCGCCACGCGCAGCTGCGGCCAGCGCGTCGCGACGGTGCGGGCCAGCTGCACGCCGCCCATGCCATCGCCCAGGCGCAGGTCCGACAGCAGCAGTTGCGGCGCGGCGCCGTCCTCCAGCCGGCGCAGGGCCTCTTCCGCGCTGGCGACCGCCTGCACTCGGCAGCCCGCGGACGAGAGCATTTCCGACACCGTGCTGCGCACCGCTTCGTCGTCGTCCACCAGCAGCACCGAGGACACCGGCACCGTGGCCGACAGGCCGGGCCCTGACGGCGCTTGCCGCTCGCGCGCCGCAGCCTCGAGCGCAAAGCGCAAGCTGACGCTCGTGCCCTCGCCGACCCGGCTCGCGAGCGCGATGCGCCCGCCCGACTGCTTCACGAAGCCATAGACGATCGACAGCCCGAGCCCGCTGCCTTCGCCGTCTGCCTTGGTCGTGAAGAACGGTTCGAACACCTTCTCGCGCAGCGCCTCGGGAATGCCGCTGCCGGTGTCGCTGACGCGCAGCTCGAACTCGCCGCCCTCCACCCGCGTTGCGATCTCCAGCCGCCCGCCGCCGGGCATCGCGGCCGCGCTGTTGATCACCAGGTTCAGCAGCGCGTTCTCCAGCTGCCCGCGGTCGACGTGCACGCAGGCGTCGCCGGCCCGCAGTGCCAGCGCCACCTGCACCGCGTCGCCGGCGCTGTAGTCAATCAGGTCGATCATCTCCTCGACCATCGCGTCCACCGCGACCGGCTCGGCCTGCAGCGGCTGGCGCCGCGCGAACGCTAGCAGGCGCCGCGTCAACGCGCTTGCGCGCTCGGCGGCCCGGCCGGCGCGCTCCAGCTGCGCACGGCCGACGGCATCGAGCCCCGTCTGCGCCTCCAGCAAGCCCAGCGTGCCGACGATCGTGCCCAGGTGGTTGTTGAAGTCGTGCGCGACGCCGCCGGTCAGCTGGCCCAGCATCTCCAGCCGCAGCGCATGCTGCAGCTGCACCTCGATCGCACGGCGCTCGGTCAGGTCGGTGACGAGGCTCACGACACCGCCATCGGGCATCGCCCGGCTGCGCACGTCATAGACGCGGTTGTCCGGCAGGTACAGCTCGACATGCGCATGCGCGGTGAACGGTGGCAGCGCGCCGGCGGCCAGCGCCTGCCGCTCGGTGAGCCCCGGCGCGCTCCATGCGATGCCGCCGGCCAGTTGCGCCATCAGCTGCCGTGGCGGCTGGCCCGGGGCCGGCCGCACGCCGTGCACCGCGAGCATGCGTTCGAGCGGTTCGTTCCACAGGCGCAGCCGGCCGTCGCGGTCGAACACCGCGAGGCCGTCGTTCATGCTGCTGTGCACCGCGGCGCGCAGCTCGCCCTGCTGGCGCAGGTCGGCCACCAGCTGCTGCTTGGCCAGCAGGTTGTCGCGGAACACCTCGAAGGTGCGGGCGAGCGCGCCCAGCTCGTCGCGGCGCGCGGTTGCCGGCGTCGCCACCGAGGTGTCGCCGCGCGCGAGCCGCGACATCACCGCGGTGATCCGCTCGACGCCGCCGACCAGCCGGTGCACGTAGGCGGTCGCGCCGAGCGCGATCACGCCGCACACCAGCGTCAGCAGCAGCAGGCCGGTCTTGCCGGAGGCGATCGCGCGCGAGACGAGTTCGCTGCGCGTCTGCGCGGTCTCGCGCAGCGTGTCGACGTGGCGCGAGACCTGCGCGCTGAGCTCGTCGGCGTTGGTGCGCGTCAGCAGCACCAGCGAGCCGCTGCGGCTGTCGAGGTTGATCTGCTCGCTGCGCAACCGCAGGATGCCGGCCGGGCCGATCGACAGCTCGCGCAGCGTCGCGCGGAACACGTCGCCGAGGCCGGCGTAGGCGGCCCGCCGGTCGGYGGCGATCAGCAGCGCCTCGACATCGGCCTGCAGCCGCCCGAGCGTGGCCGGCGTGTCGACGCTCGCACCCAGCACCAGGCTGGACCACACCTGCGTCAGCACCGGGTCGCCGTGGCGCGGCGGCGTGCCGCGGGCGTGCAGCCGGCTGCCGATGTCTTCCAGCCGCTCCATCTGCGTCTGCAGCCGCTGGCGCACCTGCTGGCGCAGCTGCGTCAGCTCGGCCAGCCGCAGCAGGTTGATGTCGCCGCGGTCGATCAGCGGGCCGATGCGGGCCTTCAGCGGGCCCTGGCCGTCGATCTCGCCGGAGCGCTGGCGGATCTCGCTGATCAGCCCGCGCGCGATCGTCGCGCTGGCGTCCAGGCTCTCGGGCGTGCGCGACTCGGCCAGGTCGGGCGCGGTGGCGGCCAGGCGCGTCGTGCGCTCGGCGAGTTCGAGCGCCTGCGCGATCTGCGGCAGCACCTCGTCTTCGTAGGCCGAGAGCTCGCGCTGCGTGCGCTGCATGCCGAGCCAGCCGACGATGGCCAGCGC
>NZ_JBFUFP010000315.1:0-5331 GCF_056403375.1 Rhizobacter sp. P2_H2 | reverse complement strand
GGAGAAGGCAATCGGGGCTGTTGCGGTGCGTGCCCGCGGCAACCAGGATCTCGGCGTGATGCCCTTGGACGACTTCTCGAAGAAGCTCGCCAGCGACATCGCCAACCGGGCCTGAAGTAAGGCAACTCCTGCCCGCAGGCGTTCATCGACATCCAAAGTTTGGGCTCCGCTGCCTCGGGGTCCGGTGAAAGGTAAGAACCATCGCTACTTTTGCTGACCGTCGCACTCCCAATGTGGAGCGCAAGCACCGCCTCAATCGCGAAATCATGGCGCCAGAGGTGCGGCTCAACGGTGTAGAGAACGAACCGCTCGGGATCGTGAACATCCAGGAAGCCCTGCGCATGGCGGGTGAACTGGACGTCGATCTGGTCGAAATCGCTGCGCAGGCCGATCCGCCGGTCTGCCGCTTGATGGACTACGGCAAGTTCAAATACCAAGAGCAGAAACGGGCAGCGGAAGCGAAGTCCAAACAAAAGGTCATCGAGATCAAGGAAGTCAAGTTCCGTCCGGGCACGGACGAGGGCGACTACCAGATCAAGATGCGCAACCTGCGCCGCTTCATCGAGGAAGACGGCGACAAGGGCAAGGTCACGCTGCGCTACCGCGGCCGCGAGATCACCCACCAGGACATCGGCATGCGCCTGCTGGAGCGCATTCGCGACGAACTGGCCGATGTGGCCGTCGTCGAGAACATGCCGAAGCTCGAAGGGCGCCAGATGATCATGGTGCTCGGCCCGAAGAAGCGCTGAGACCGCAACAGCGTTGAAGTATTGAGAGTTCAGCGCGCCGGTCTGGTCACCGGCGCGTTGCAAGAAGCCCCTCCAGGCCAACAAGACCGCAAGTTCTTTGCGGGCGCCTGGTGGAGCAACTAAAAAGGAGCAGTCATGCCCAAAATGAAGACCAAGAAGAGCGCTGCGAAGCGTTTCCGCGTTCGTCCGGGTGGCACCGTCAAGCGGGGCCAGGCGTTCAAGCGCCACATCCTCACGAAGAAGTCCACGAAGAACAAGCGCCACCTGCGTGGTGCCGTCGGCGTGCACGAGACCAACATGGGTCACATGGCTCAGATGCTGCCCTTTGCCGGGCTGTGATCTGCCACCACTGATTCACGGTTTCAGAAACACTTCCAGAAGGAGTAATCCATGCCTCGCGTCAAACGTGGTGTAACAGCCCGCGCTCGTCACAAGAAAATTCTCGCACTCGCCAAGGGTTACCGCGGCCGTCGCAAGAATGTATTCCGCATCGCCAAGGAAGCGGTCATGCGCGCTGGGCAATATGCCTATCGCGATCGCCGCACCAAGAAGCGTGTGTTCCGCCAGCTCTGGATCGCGCGTATCAACGCCGCGGCCCGTGGCCTGGGCATCACCTACAGCAAGTTCATGAACGGCATGAAGAAGGCGTCGATCGAGATCGACCGCAAGGTTCTTGCCGACATGGCAGTCAACGATCCTGCCGCCTTCGGCAGCATCGTGGAGAAGGTGAAGGCCCAGCTCGCTTGATGTCGTGATCGCGCCGGCTCGCGCACACCCTGTGCAGCCGGTGCCACGCAAGTCCCCGAAGGCTGTTCGCAGCCGCTGGGGCAAGCTCTCCAAGGCCGACCTCGTGTGCGGCCTTTTTTGTTTCTTGAACCGACCATCCACCCTCTACCGATGAACGACCTCGATCAACTGGTGCAGGCCGCGCACGCCGATTTCGCGCAGGCGACTGCACCCGCCGATCTCGAGAACGCGAAGGCGCGCTACCTCGGCAAGGCCGGGCGCGTGACCGAGCTGCTGAAGTCGCTGGCCGGGCTCGCGGGCGACGAGAAGAAGTCGCGCGGTGCCGAGATCAACGCCGCGAAGCAGGGCATCGAGGCCGCGCTGAACGCCCGCCGCCAGGGCCTGGCCGATGCCGAGCTGCAGGCGCAGCTGAAGGCCGAGTCGCTCGACGTGACGCTGCCTGGGCGCAAGCGCGGCACCGGCAGCGTGCACCCGATCACGCGCACGATGGAGCGCATCGAGGCGATCTTCGGTTCGATGGGTTTCGACGTGGCCGACGGCCCCGAGATCGAGACCGACTGGTACAGCTTCACCGCATTGAACAACCCGGAGAACCATCCGGCGCGCTCGATGCAGGACACCTTCTACGTCGACATGAAGGACGACGAAGGCCACTGGCTGAACCTGCGTCCGCACACCTCGCCGATGCAGGTGCGCCATGCGCGCGCCCATGCCGCGAAGTACGCCGGCCAGCCGCACATGCCCGACATCCGCGTGATCGCGCCGGGCCGCACCTTCCGCGTCGACAGCGATGCGACGCACTCGCCGATGTTCCACCAGGTCGAAGGCCTGTGGATCGGCGAGAACGTCAGCTTCAAGGACCTGAAGGCGATGTACCTGGACTTCATCCAGGCCTTCTTCGAGACCAGCGAGCTCGCGCTGCGCTTCCGCCCGAGCTACTTCCCGTTCACCGAGCCGAGCGCCGAGATCGACATCATGTTCGAGAGCGGGCCGCTGAAGGGCCGCTGGCTCGAGGTCTCCGGCTCCGGCCAGGTGCACCCGCAGGTGGTGCGCAACATGGGGCTCGACCCGGAGCGCTACATCGGCTTCGCGTTCGGCTCGGGCATCGACCGCCTGGCGATGCTGCGCTACGGCGTCAACGACCTGCGCCTGTTCTTCGACGGCGACCTGCGTTTCCTCAGCCAGTTCAAGTAACCAGCGGAAGACCCATCAATGCAATTCCCCGAGTCGTGGTTGCGTGAGTTCTGCAATCCGCCCCTTGAGACGAAGGCCCTGGCCGAGCTGCTGACGATGTCCGGCATGGAGGTCGAGGAGCTGCGCCCGGTGGCGCCGCCCTTCAGCCACGTGGTCGTCGGGCGTGTCGTGTCGCTGGAGCGGCATCCGAATGCCGACCGGCTGAACGTCTGCCAGGTCGATGTCGGCAGCGGCACGCTGCTCAACATCGTGTGCGGCGCGCCCAATGTCGCTGCCGGCCTGAAGGTGCCGTGCGCGCTGGTGGGCGCGGTGCTGCCTCCGGGCGAGGACGGCAAGCCCTTCGAGATCAAGCTCGGCAAGCTGCGCGGCGTCGAGAGCCAGGGCATGCTGTGCTCGGCGCGCGAGCTGAAACTGTCCGAGGACCACGGCGGCCTGCTGATCCTGGCCGAAGACGCGCCGCTCGGCGAAGACATCCGCAAGCACCTGTCGCTCGATGACACGCTGTTCACGCTGAAGCTGACGCCGAACCTCGGGCACTGCCTGAGCGTGTTCGGCATCGCGCGCGAGGTCGCCGCGCTGACCGGCACGCCGCTGAAGTCGCCCGCGTTCCCGCCGGTGCCGGTGAAGCACGCTGCCGTGCTGCCGGTGAAGATCGAGGCGCCCGACCTGTGCGGCCGCTTCTCCGGCCGCATCGTGCGCAACGTCGACACCACCGCGAAGACGCCGGCCTGGATGGTCGATCGGCTGGCCCGCTGCGGCCAGCGCTCGGTGACTGCGCTGGTCGACATCTCGAACTACGTGATGTTCGAGCTGGGCCGCCCGTCGCACATCTTCGACCTCGACAAGATCCACCACGGCCTCACGGTTCGCTGGGGCCGGCCGGGCGAGCAGCTGAAACTGCTGAACGGCAACACGATCGAGGTCGATGCCGCGGTCGGCGTGATCGCCGACGCCGAGGCCGTCGAGTCGCTCGCCGGCATCATGGGCGGCGATGCGACCTCGGTGTCCGATGCGACGCGCAACGTGTATGTCGAGGCCGCGTTCTGGTGGCCCGAGGCGGTGTCGGGCCGTTCGCGCCGCTTCAATTTCACGACCGATGCGGGGCACCGCTTCGAGCGCGGCGTCGACCCGGCGCAGACGGTCGAGCACATCGAGCGCATCACGCAGCTGATCCTCGAGGTCTGCGGCGGCGAGGCCGGCCCGATGGACGACCAGACCGTCGCGCTGCCGGCCCGCAAGCCGGTCACGCTGCGCGTCGYGCGTGCCGCGAAGGTGATCGGCATGCCGCTGACGCAGGCGCAGTGCGCCGGCGTGATGGAGCGGCTGGGCCTGCCGTTCACGCAGGCCGAAGGCACGATCACCGTGACGCCGCCGAGCTGGCGCTTCGACCTGCTGATCGAGGAAGACCTGATCGAGGAAGTGATCCGCGTGCTGGGCTACCCGACGCTGCCGTCGACGCGCCCGCTCGCCTCGCTGGCGGCCAGCGTGCGCAGCGAATCGAAGCGCAGCCCGCACGCGGTGCGCCACCTGCTGGCCGGCCTCGACTACCAGGAGACGATCAACTTCAGCTTCGTCGAGGAGCGCTGGGAGCATGAGCTGGCCGGCAATGCCGACCCGATCCGCGTGCTGAACCCGATCGCGAGCCCGCTGTCGGTGATGCGCTCGAGCCTGATCGGCGGCCTCGTCAACGTGCTGCGCTTCAACCTGGCGCGCAAGACCACGCGCGTGCGGGTGTTCGAATCGGGCCGCGTGTTCCGGCGCGATGCGTCGGTCGCCAACGGCGCCTTCAGCGTGGCCGGCATCGCGCAGCCGCTGCGCGTCGCGGGCCTCGCGTACGGTCCGGTCGATGCCTTGCAGTGGGCCGCGAAGGAACGCCAGGTCGACTTCTTCGACGTGAAGGGCGACATCGAGTCGCTGCTCGCGCCGCTGGCGGTCAGCTTCGTCGCCGCCGAGCACCCGGCGCTGCACCCGGGCCGTTCGGCGCGCATCGAGGTCGACGGGCAGGCCATCGGTCACGTCGGCGAACTGCACCCGAAGTGGCGGCAGTCGTACGAGCTGCCGCAGGCGCCGGTGCTGTTCGAGCTGGACGCCTCGGCACTGCAGCAGCGCCTGCTGCCGCAGTTCCAGCCGATCCCGAAGCAGCAGTCGGCCTGGCGCGACATCGCGGTGATCGCCGCAGAGCAGGTCACGCACGAGGCGCTGATCGGCACGATCGCGGCGGTCGACCCGGGCCTGATCCGCTCGGCGCGGCTGTTCGACATCTACAAGCCGGCGACGCCTGCCGCCGACATGGCCGCCGGCGAACGCAGCCTGGCCATCCGGCTCGAGCTGCTGGACGACGCCGCGACGCTGACCGACGAGCGCATCGAGGCCGGCGTGCACAAGGTGCTGGACAGCCTGAAGGCCCGCCTCGGCGTGCGCCTTCGCGGCTGAGGGGAGGCCGCGATGGACGACCACAACGACGACAAATCCCCGGCCCGTGTGCTGCTGCCGACGCTCGAGACGCCGACGCTCACCAAGGCCGAACTGGCCGAGCTGCTGTTCGAGCGGCTGGGCCTGAACAAGCGCGAATCGAAGGACATGGTCGAGGCTTTTTTCGACATCATCCACGGCACGCTGGTGAAGGGCGAGGACGTGAAGC
>NZ_JBFUFP010000314.1:0-5347 GCF_056403375.1 Rhizobacter sp. P2_H2 | reverse complement strand
CGGCACCGCCAGCAGCGCCCACAGCAGGTGAGGCCAGACGAAGGTCATGCCGCGCTCCTCGATGCACCGACAAGAGGCCGCRGGTGCGCCGCCATCCCGCCGCCGTGCGAGGCCCGCGCGCGCTGCCGGCGCAGCTCGACGAAGCGCAGCAGCGCCTCGCCCAGGTCGTCGTCGGTGGTCAGCTCCAGCGTGTCGACGCCGGCGCGCGCGAAGGCGGCGTGCAGTTCGTCCTCGCGCGACTCGGCGATGCGCGCGAAGCGCTCGCGGAARCCCGSGTCGTGGGTGTCGACCAGCAGCTGCTCGCCGGTCTCGGCATCCTGCAGCGTGACGAGGCCGAGGTCCGGCAGGTCGAGTTCCATCTCGTCGTACAGCCGCACCGCCAGCACCTCGTGGCGCTGCGCCAGGCGCGCCATCGCGTCGGCCCAGCCGGGTGCGCTGATGAAGTCGGAGACGACGAACACCATCGAACGCCGCGGGATCATCGTCGCCGCGCGCTGCAGCAGGTCGCCGAGCCGCGTCTCGCGCTGCGCTGCAGCCTGCGGCGCCGCATGCGCGCGCAGCCGCTGCAGCAGGTTCAGCACATGGCTGCGGCCGGTGCGCGGCGGCAGCACCGCATCGACCTGGCTGCCGTAGAACACCGCGCCGACGCGGTTGCCGTGCCGCGTCAGCAGGCGCGCCAGCACGGTGACGAACTCGGCCGACACGCTGCGCTTGCTGCGCTGCGCACCGAAATCGATGCTGCCGCTCAGGTCGAGCAGGAACCAGGCGCTCATCTCGCGGTCTTCGGTGAACTCGCGCACGTGCGGCACCTGCAGCCGCGCGGTGACGTTCCAGTCGATGTGGCGCACGTCGTCGTGGTGCTGGTACTCRCGCAGGTCGGCCAGGTCGAGCCCGGCGCCGCGCCACAGCGTGCGGTAGTCGCCCTGCAGCAGGCCGTCGAGGCGGCGCAGCACGGTCCACTCGAGCCGCTGCAGCACCGATTCGGCGCTGGGCGTCGCAGGCGATCTGGCGGACTCGTCCATCAGCGCCCCGCTTCTTCGGCCCGGTGCGCCATCGGCTTGTCGGGCTTGGGCACCTTCTGCACGATCTTGTGGACGACCTGGTCCGCGCTCAGCCCCTCGGCGAGCGCTTCGTAGCTCAGCACCAGGCGATGCCGCAGCACGTCGGGCACCAGGTCGAGCACGTCTTCGGGCAGCGCATAGCTGCGCCCGCGCAGCAGCGCCAKCGCGCGSGCGCCCTCGRTCAGGYYGATGGTGGCGCGCGGGCTGGCGCCGAAGSTGATGAACTTGGCGAGGTCCGGCAGGCCGTAGCGCGCCGGGTTGCGCGTCGCGCTGACCAGCCGCACCGCGTACTGCATCAGCGCCGGGTCGACGTACACGCTGCGGCAGCGGTGCTGCAGCTCGGCGAGCTGCTCGGTGCTCGCGACGGCGCTCACCTGCACCGGGTCGCCGGTGACGCGCTCGACGATCACGAACTCCTCTTCCTCGCTCGGGTAGCCGACCAGCACCTTCATCATGAAGCGGTCGACCTGCGCCTCGGGCAGCGGGTAGGTGCCCTCGGTCTCGATCGGGTTCTGCGTGGCCATCACGAGGAAGGGCGAGGGCACCTTGTGCGTCTCGCCGGCGATCGTCACCTGGCGTTCCTGCATCACCTCCAGCAGCGCGCTCTGCACCTTGGCCGGGGCGCGGTTGATCTCGTCGGCCAGCAGCAGGTTCGCGAACACCGGGCCGAGCGAGGTCGCGAACTCGCCGGTCTTCTGGTTGTAGATGCGTGTGCCGACCAGGTCGGCCGGCACCAGGTCGGGCGTGAACTGGATGCGCTTGAAGCTGCCGCGCAGCGTGGTCGCGAGCGTCTTGATGGTGATCGTCTTCGCGAGGCCCGGCACCCCCTCGACCAGCAGGTGGCCCTGGGCCAGCATCGCCACCATCACGCGCTCGAGGAACTTGTCCTGCCCGACCACGACGCGCTTGACTTCGTACAGCAGCCGCTCCATCAGCGTCGCGGTGTTCTGGCTGTCGGGCTGGTCCATGAAGTCTCCGGGTGAGGGTGGAAATCAGAACGGCGGCATGCCGGCCGCGTTGGCGGCGCTGTCGATCGGCACCGCGAAGCCGATGCCGATGAAGGTGCGGTGCTCGGTCGGGTTCAGGATCGCGGTGACGATGCCGACCACCGAGCCGTCCATCGTCACCAGCGGGCCGCCGGAGTTGCCGGGGTTGGCGGCGGCATCGAACTGGATCAGGTTGTTCAGCAGCCGCTGGCCCTGCGGCGAGCGGAAGTCGCGCTTCAGGCCGGAGATCACGCCGCCGGACACCGACGGGCCGATGCCGAACGGGTAGCCGACCGCGATCACCTGGTCGCCGGCCCGCAGGTCGGAGGCCGAGCGCATCGTCGCGGCCTGCAGGTCGTCGGGAATGCTCTTGGCACGCAGCACCGCCAGGTCGTGCTCCGGCTCGACGCCGACCACCGTCGCGTCCGACTCGAAGCCGTCGGCGAAGGTCACGCGCAACTTCTTCGACCCCTGCACCACGTGCAGGTTGGTCAGGATGGTGCCGTTGTCGATGATCACGACGCCGGAGCCGGTGGAGGTGGACAGGTGCGGCTCGCCGGGCTCGGGCGAGTCGGAGGCGGTCTGCTTCTTGCGGTCGCCCGGCACGGGCTTCGCGGCCTTCGGCAGCGGCCCCGGCTTGGCGCGCTTCGCATCGGGCGTGGCCTCGGCCTTCGCGCGGTCGGGCTCGTCGCCATCGGTGCCGACCACGCGCACGACCGACGGGGCGATGATCTCGTACGCCTTCGCGTAGGCGGACGGCAGCGGCTCCTTCTCAAGCGAGTGGCGCACGGCGGCGTCGATGTCGGCCTGGGTTAGCGCGCGGGCGGCCGGGTTGATCGCCTGCCAGCCGGCCACGCCGCCCAGCACCAGCACGGCGCCGGAAAAGCCCCACAGCAGGCGTTCATGGCGGCCGAACCAGCCGCGCCAGCGGGAGGGCGCCACGGCGGGTGTTGCCGCCGGCGATGCGTCCGCCGCGACCGGTGTCTCGGGCGCAACCGAGGATGCACCGGCGGGTGCCCGCCGAGAGCGGCTGTAGAGCGGAGCCTGTCTCATGCCTGCCTCCTGCGATGGCAGTCGGCACATTGAGAAACAAAACTGTGCCGAACGCTGACGATGGCGTCACCGTAACACGGAGTCGCCGGCCGTGCACGCCCCGAGGTACTGGTTGAGCTGGCGGGCAAGGCATCATCCGGGGGATGCGCTGGATCGACTCCCATTGCCACCTCGATGCCCCCGAATTCGACCCCGACCGCGAGGCGGTGGTCGAGCGGGCGCGGGCCGCCGGCGTCACGCAGCAGGTGCTGCCGGCGGTCGCGGTGGGCAATTTCGAGACGGTGAGGGCGCTGGCGCACCAGCATGGGTTGGCCTATGCGCTGGGCATCCACCCGCTGTGCGTCGACGCGGCCGGCGACGGCGACCTGGCGCTGCTGCGCCAGGCCCTGGCGCAGCACATCGGCGACCCCCGCCTGGTGGCGGTCGGCGAGATCGGGCTGGACCATTTCGTGCCGGGCCTCGACCAGGCGCGTGGTGAGCACTTCTTCGCTGAGCAGCTGAAGCTGGCGCGCGAGTTCGGCCTGCCGGTGATCGTGCATGTGCGGCGCTCGGCCGATTCGCTGCTGAAGCACCTGCGCCGCATCGAGGTGCGCGGCATCGCCCACGCCTTCAACGGCAGCGCGCAGCAGGCCGAGGTGTTCGTCGGGCTGGGCTTCAAGCTGGGTTTCGGCGGCGCGATGACCTTCGATCGCGCGCTGCAGATCCGCCGCCTGGCGCAGACGGTGCCGGCCGAGGCCCTGGTGCTGGAGACCGATGCCCCCGACATCCCGCCGCACTGGCTGTACCGCACGGCCGGGCAGCGCGCGGCGGGTGCCACCTCGCGCAACGAGCCGGCGGAGCTGCCGCGCATCGCCGAGGTGCTGGCCGGCCTGCGCGGCCTGTCGCTGCACGACTTGTCGCAACTGACACGCGCCAACACGCACGCCGCGCTGCCGCGCCTCGCGGCTCTGGCAGACTGGCCGGCCCGATGAAGCCAGCGCTCTCTTCCACCGCCACCCCCACCGTCGAGCCGCTGCTGCAGGGCCTGCCGCCGGTGATCGGCCCGCGCACGCGGCTGGTGGTGCTGGGCAGCTTTCCTGGCGTCGCCTCCTTGCAGGCCGGCCAGTACTACGCCCACCCGCGCAACCACTTCTGGCCGATCCTGTCGGCGCTGTGGGATGTCGACCTGCGGACCCTGCCTTACGCCCGGCGCATCGACGAAGTGCGCGAGCGCGGGCTGGGCATCTGGGACGTCTATGCCCATTGCCGCCGCGAGGGCAGCCTCGACAGCGCGATCGAGGATGCGCAGTACAACGACCTCGCCGGCCTGCAGCGGCTCGCGCCCGGCCTGCAGGGCATCGCCCACAATGGCGGCGAATCGGCCCGGGCGATGCGGTTCACCGCGACGCTCGGCGTGCCGGTGACGCGCCTGCCGTCGACCAGCCCGGCCAACGCCTCGTGGAGCTTCGAGCGCAAGCTGGCCGCCTGGCGCGCCGCCTTCGAATCCCACGGAATTGCCTGAACCATTGCCCTGATGCCTGCCCGCCCGACACCCGAACCCGAACTCGTCCCCGCTACCCTCTCCGAGGCCGACGGCGTGCGCTACCTGCACCTGGGCACGCCCTGGGTGCAGGGCGCGATGCGCGTGCGCAAGCCGAACGTGATCGAGCTCGACTACGTGCAGCGCATGATGGTCTGGCTGCTGCTGATCGAGCCCGAGGCGCTCGGCGAGGGCCATGCGGTGCAGCTCGGCCTGGGCGCCGCGGCCATCACGCGCTTCACGCAGCGCATGGGCATGCGCACCACGGCCGTCGAGCTGAACCCGACCGTCATCACCGCCTGCCGGCTGTGGTTCAAGCTGCCGGAAGACGACGACCGGCTGCAGGTGCTGAACCAGGACGCCGGCCTGTGGGTGGCCGACCCGAAGAATGCCGGCAGCGTGCAGGTGCTGTGCGTGGACCTGTACGACCACGAGGCCGCCAGCCCGGTGCTCGACGACGACGCGTTCTACCGCGCCTGCCACCGCGTGCTGGCCGATGGCGGCGTGATGACGGTCAACCTGTTCGGCCGCGATGCGAGCTACGAGCAGAGCGCGGCGCGCATCGCGGCCGCCTTCGGCGAGGCGGCCGTGTGGAGCATGCGGCCCACCCGCGAGGGCAACACCGTCGTGGTCGGCATGAAGGGGCGGGTACTTCCGTCCCGTGAAGTCCTGGCCGCGCGGGCCGACAACATCGAGAACCGCTTCGACCTGCCTGCGCGCAAGTGGCT
>NZ_JBFUFP010000313.1:0-5362 GCF_056403375.1 Rhizobacter sp. P2_H2 | reverse complement strand
GGACGGCGGCGGCAAGGACCTGTTCGCCCACTTCAGCCAGATCCAGGGC
Source organism: Rhizobacter sp. P2_H2 (assembly GCF_056403375.1). Taxonomy (NCBI): domain Bacteria; kingdom Pseudomonadati; phylum Pseudomonadota; class Betaproteobacteria; order Burkholderiales; family Sphaerotilaceae; genus Rhizobacter; species Rhizobacter sp. P2_H2. Next base: position 5,313 of record NZ_JBFUFP010000313.1, on the reverse strand, counting down.
GGCGGCTTCAAGAGCCTGGCTGAAAGCCAGCGCGTTCAATTCGAGGTGACGCAGGGCCAGAAGGGCCCGCAAGCCTCGAACATCGTCCCGGCCTGACCGGAACGCAGGGGCCCGGCACGCGCTGGGTCTCTCAAGAAAACCGCGGCCTTGGTCGCGGTTTTTTCATTGGAGGGCGCGACATGAAGAACCTGCAGGAAGCTACCGAGCGCATCTGCGACCTGAAGGGCTCGCTGGTCGCGATGGACGCGCTGATGGCGGCGCTGATCCGCGTGCTGCCCGCCGAGCAGCGTGCAGAACTGCGCACGAGCTTCGAGGACAACGCCGAGGTTGCGCGAACCGTGATGCTGCATGCGTCGATCTCGGAACTCTCGATCGCCGCCTTCGAGCGCGACGTGGAGCGCACCACCGCGCTGATCGGGCCCTAGGCGCTTGCCCGTGCCCGCTCAGGCCTTCAGGTCGTGCTCGCGCAGCATCACCGGCTCCAGCGAGCCGGCGGCGAAGCGGCGGCGCACCGCGGCATCGATGTCGGCACGGTGGGCGGTGTAGGTGGCCACCGCGTCGGCACCGTCGAGGGATGCCCGGTAGCGGTAGTGCAGCGCCCGCATGCTGATGCTCGCCCCGATCGACGCGCCGTCGTCGAGCAGCACCCAGAAGCGCACGTCGCCCGAGGCGTCGTGGAGAAAAGGCGGGGGAGTCATGGCAGCGCACCCCGGGCGGGCGGGGCATGGCAAAGGAGCCTGATCGTATACCCCTCGCGTATACCCCTCGGCTTGGTTGACACGCCGTGGCAGTCTTGAACCAGGACGGTCGGCGATGTGACGGATTTCGTGCCAGGTGACGTGCCGCGTCGGCGGCCCTGCCCGGCGCAGCGCGGGCGGCCCCGCTGGTCCGCAACTTGCCATTGGATGCCTGTCGCCGCCCCGTGCGGCCTTCCGAAAGGCATCCGATGTCAGCACCCGAGTCGTCGACCGCAGAAGTGGCCAAGCTGCTGCACCGCCTGTGGATGCGCGTGAGCCGCGGCGACAGCGAGTTCGGCGACGACATGCAGGACACGGTGGTCGACCCCGACCGCGGCCTGGCCTTCGCCGACACCGAGGTCGAGGACCGCTTCCGCTTCGGTCCGAGCTACGGCCTGAACTGACCCGGCGCGTTCAGGACCAGCCCGCGTCGACGACGAAGCTCTGCGCGGTGCACATCTTCGAATCGTCGGCGGCGAGGAACAGCGCCATCGTCGCGATGTCTTCCGACTGAAGCCGCCCCGGCAGGCACTGGTTCGCGTCGAGATCCTTCTCGGACTCCGGCGTGACCCACATCCGCAGCTGCTTGTCCGTCATCACCCAGCCCGGCACCAGCGCATTGACGCGGATGTTGCGCTTGCCCAGGTCCTTCGCGAGCGAGCGCGTCAGCCCATGGATGGCTGCCTTGGTCGTCGCGTAGGCCGGGTAGCCGGCCCCCTTGATCATCCAGCTGATCGAGCCGAGGTTGATGATCGAGCCGCCGCCCAGGCCGACCATGTCGTCGACCACCGCCTGCGCCGCGAAGAACTGGTGGCGCAGGTTGACGTTCATGCACTGGTCCCAGAACTCCGGCGTCACTTCCTCGACCCGGTGGCGCTGGTCGTTGGCGGCGTTGTTGACCAGCGCGCCGATCGGACCGAACGCGCTGCGGGTCTGCGCGATGGCCGCCTGCAGCGCCGCGACGTCGGTCACGTCGCAGGGCATGAACAGCGGCTTCGGCGCGCCGTGCGGGTTGGGCCGCGCGGCGATCTCCGCCAGCAGCGCATCGGCGGCTTCGCGGTTGCGGCCGACGAAGCCGACCTTCGCGCCCTGCGCATGGAAGTGCTCGACGAAGGCGGTGCCGATGCCGGTGGTGCCGCCGCTGATGAAGACGGTGCGGCCTTCGAGGCTCGGGTAGTGGGCGAACTGGGTCATGGGAGGTTCCTGGTGTTCAATCGACCAGCCCGCGCGCCAGCGCCAGCCGGTGCAGGCCGCGCGCGGTCAGCGCCTCGGCATGGGCGATCGCCTGCAGGCCGCGCGCCGCCAGCGCACGCTCGTAGCGGCGGGTCAGCGCGGCGCTGCCGATCAGGTGGACGGTGCCGGTGGCCGGCGCGAGCCCGTTCAGCTCGTGGCCGACCAGCAGGCCCGACAGGTACGACGGTGCCGCCGCGCCGCTCAGCTCGCCGAACAGGCCGAGCGTGCGCACGCTGAAGAGCTGGTTCGGCAGGCCGCCGCTGCCGCGGCTGGTCTCGAGCCCGCGCGCGAAGGCGGCCTCGTCGTCGCCGGCCTCCTTGTCCATCAGCGCACCGAGCAGGCTGTGCTGCGTCAGCAGCGCATAGAGCTCGCCGGTCATCGCGGTGTGCAGGCGCGTGATGCGGCCGTGCTCGACGGTGATCCACTTGCTGTGCGTGCCGGGCAGGCACAGCGTGTGCGGGCCGCTGCCCTGCAGTTCGTCGAGCAGGCCCAGCACCTGGGTCTCCTCGCCGCGCATCACCTCCGGTGCACCGTGCGCTGCGCGGTCGCTCATGCCAGGCGCGATGAAGAGCTGCCGGCCCGGCAGCGCCGGCGCCTCGAACGCGAGCATGCCGGCGGCGATCGCGTCGGCCCCGGCCGGGCAGGCGACGTAGGGCACCTCGCGCCAGCCGTTGCGGCTGCCGATCATGCCGGCCATCACGATGTGCGGATCGTTCCAACCGTCGATCTGCTCGGCCAGCACCGCCTCGAAGCGGCCCTGGCAGGCGAGCAGCGCGGCCGGGGTGCTGCGCTGCGCCAGCACGTGGCCGGCGGCATCGAGGCGGTAGGCGCGCAGGCTGCTCGTGCCCCAGTCGACGGCGATCATCGGGCGGCCTGCAGCGCGGTGACGAACGCGCGTGCCATCTCGCTGGTTCGCGACACGTCCTGCCCCGGCTTGTAGAGGTCGCTGCCGAGGCCGGCGCCGATGCAGCCGGCGCGCAGGTACTCGCCCAGGTTGGCCGGCGTCACGCCGCCCACCGCGAACATGGGCACGCCGGCCGGCAGCACCGCCTTCAGCGCCTTCACATGGCCGGTGCCGTAGGTGGTGGCCGGGAACAGCTTCAGCGCCTGCGCACCGGCATCGAGCGCGTCGAAGGCTTCGCTTGCGGTCGCAAAGCCGGCCGCGACCTGCAGGCCGCGCTGCACCGCGTACGCGATCAGCGAGGGCCGGGTGTTCGGCGTCACGACGAGCTTCGCGCCGACCTCGACCAGCGCATCGACATCGGCCGGCTTCAGCACCGTGCCGCCGCCGATCAGCGCCCGGCTGCCGAAGCGCTGCACGATGTCGGCGATGCTCTTCTGCCATTGCGGCGAGTTCAGCGGGACTTCGATCGCATCGAAGCCGGCATCGACCAGGGCCTGCGCATGGGGCAGGGCTTCTTCGGGGCGGATGCCGCGCAGGATCGCGATCAGCGGCAGGGAGGTGGGCCAGGTCATGGGGCGACAGCGTAGCGAGCGCTCCGGTGTCGCACAAATGAAATTTTGGGCCGCCGGCATGCCAAAACAGCGGCCCGTCAGCCCCTCAGTCCGGCTGCTCCCGCGCCCGCTGCAGCAGCAGTTCGCGTTCGCGCTCGTTGCGCGTCATCCCGGCGGCGCGCTCGAAGGCCTCGCGCGCCTCGGCGTGCCGGCCCAGCCGCGCGAGCAGGTCGGCGCGCACGCTCGGCAGCCAGTGGTAGTTCGCGAGCGCCGGTTCGGATTCGAGTTCGTCGACCAGTTCCAGCCCGGCGGCCGGCCCGAACGCCATGCCGACCGCCACCGCGCGGTTCAGCGCCACCACCGGCGACGGCGCCACCTGCTCGAGCGCGTCGTACAGCGCGACGATCTGCACCCAGTCGGTGTCGTCGGCGCGGCGCGCGCGGGCATGGCAGGCCGCGAGTGCCGCCTGCAGCGCATACGGGCCGCGCGCGCCGCCCAGCGCCTCGGACTGCGCGAGCGCCGCGAGGCCGCGGGCGATCATCGGCGCATCCCAGCGGCTGCGGTCCTGCTCCATCAGCAGCACCGGTCGGCCTTGCGCATCGGTGCGCGCGGGCGTGCGGGAAGCCTGGATCTCCATCAACGCGACCAGGCCGTGCACCTCGCTCTCGCCGGGCACCAGGCCGGCCAGCACGCGGCCGAGCCGCAGTGCCTCGTCGCACATGGCCGGGCGCATCCAGTCGTCGCCGGCGGTCGCCGAATAGCCTTCGTTGAACACCAGGTAGATCACCTCCAGCACCGACCCGAGCCGCGCCGCGCGCTCGGCCGCCTGCGGCACCTCGAACGGCACGCGCGCCGCGCTCAGCGTGCGCTTGGCGCGCACGATGCGCTGCGCGATCGTCGGCTCCGGCACCAGGAAGGCCCGCGCGATCTCGTCGGTCGTCAGCCCGCCCAGCAGCCGCAGCGTCAGCGCGACGCGCGCATCGGTCGACAGCACCGGGTGGCAGGCGGTGAAGATCAGGCGCAGCAGGTCGTCGCCGATGTCGTCCTCGCGCGCCGCATCGAGCCCGTCGACGAAGTCGGGCACCACGTGCGCCTGCAGCGCGTCCATCTCGTGGCCGAGCTCCTCCTGCTTGCGGGCATGCAGCGCTTCTTGCCGCAGCCGGTCGAGCGCGCGGTGCTTGGCGGTGGTCATCAGCCAGGCCGCCGGGTTGTCGGGCAGCACGCCGCCCTCCCAGTGCTCCAGCGCGGCGAGCAGCGCGTCCTGCGCGAGTTCCTCGGCCAGGCCGACGTCGCGCACGATGCGCGCGACGTGCGCGATGATCTTCGCGGCCTCTGCGCGCCAGACGGCTTCGATCGCACGGTGTGTCTCGGTGCGTGGTTCGGTCGATTCCACCGGGGTCCTCAGGTGCTCTTCTCGGCGAGGCTCTTCAGGTTCGCGAGCCCCGCCTCGAAGTCGGTGCCGACCATGCGGTCGACGTTGATGAAGACGTGCATCACCTTGCCGAGGTACGGCACCGGGCCGTGCATCGCCCAGGTCACGCGGGTGCCGCCCTGCTCGGGCTGCAGCGTGAACTCGGCCTGGTTGTGCGCCTCGAACGGCTTCACGAAATCGAGCGCCATCGTGACCTTCGAGGCCGGCACGGTCTCGAGGATCGCGAGGCTGCCGGTGCCGACCTCCCGGCTCTCCCAGCCGTAGCGCGCGCCGGTACCGACGGTGGTCGGGCCGTAGCTGCCCTTGAGGGCCGGGTCCTTGCGCTCGTACGGATTCCAGGTGTTGAAGCTGCGCAGGTCGTTGATCATCGCGTGCAGCTTCTCCGGCGACGCCTGGATGCGCACGCTGCGCTCGACGCGGAAGGTGTCGGGCTTCGTGGCGGCGTAGACCAGCAGC
>NZ_JBFUFP010000312.1:0-5373 GCF_056403375.1 Rhizobacter sp. P2_H2 | reverse complement strand
CCTTCCTTTCTGACTTCCTCGTCCTGGGCCCGTGCGGCCGCCGTGGCTGCCGCCGTCCTGCTGGCCGGGTGCCAGACGGTGCCGCTGCCGCCCTCGAATCCCGCGTCCACGCCGGCCGGCAACCCGCCGGTGGTGGTCGTGCCACCGGACTCGGCCGCGTCGGCGCCGCCGCTCGTCGTGATCAAGCCGGTGCCGAAGCCGCCGCGCATCGGGCTGGCGCTGGGCGGCGGCGCGGCGCGCGGCTTTGCCCACATCGGCGTGATCCAGGTGCTGGAGGAGAACGGCATCAAGCCGGACCTGGTGGTCGGCACCTCGGCCGGCAGCCTGGTCGCGACGCTCTACGCGTCGGGCAAGAACGGGCTGGCGCTGGCGGCGATGGCCGATTCGATGGACGAGTCGGCGATCACCGACTGGGCCTTTCCCGGTCGCGGGCTGATCCGCGGCGAGGCGCTGGCGCGCTTCGTGCGCGAGGCCACCGGCGGCAAGACCATCGAGCAGATGCGCATGCCGCTCGGCATCGTCGCGACCGACCTCGACAACGGCTCTCCGGTGCTGTTCCAGCGCGGCGATGCGGGCATCGCGGTGCGCGCCTCGAGCGCGGTGCCGGCGGTGTTCCAGCCGGTGCGCATCGGCACACGCGAATACGTGGACGGCGGACTGGTGTCGCCGGTGCCGGTGCGCTTCGCGCGCCAGATGGGTGCCGAGCTGGTGATCGCGGTCGACATCTCGGCGGTGCCGGATGGTGCCGCCACCGGCGACCCGATGCGCATGCTGCTGCAGACCTTCGCGATCATGAGCCGCAGCATCAATGCCTTCGAGCTGCGCGAGGCCGACGTGGTGCTGCGGCCGAAGCTGGCCGACGTGTCGTCGGCCGATTTCGCGGCGCGCAAGCGCTCGATCCAGGCCGGGCGCGAGATCGCGCTGGCGATGATCAACGAGCTGAAGATGCGGATCGCGGCGAAGACGCACTGACAAACAAAACGGCCCGGTGTTGCCACCGGGCCGGAAGGTACCTGGAATCAGAATTCGCGCGGTACCGAGGAGACAACCTTTCAGGGAGACCGCAGGCAGGGCCCGCGGTAACTCTCAGATGAAGGGTCGCGACATAAGTTCAAGTCCTTTTTCAGATCAGGCGGCGGCGCGCTTGGTCTTCGGGGCCGATGCGGCCTTCACGGCGCTGGCGCTGATCGCTTCGATGTTGGCTTCTGCCACCTTCGCGGCCTGGCCGGCGGCCTTCTGCAGGCTTTCGTAGGCATTGCTGGTGGTCGCGACGGCCGACTTGAACAGCGCGACGACGTTCTCGGTGCCGGCCGGCGCGTTCTTCACGGCGGTGTCGACCACCGTCATGAACTTCTGCTGGGCTTCGGCGGCTTGCGCTTCGGCGACCTTGCCGATGTCGGCATTGGTGCTGGCGGCGATGTCGTACAGGTGGCGGCCGTAGGCGGCGGCCTTCTCGGCGGCCGGCTGCAGCAGGCTGGCTTGCAGCGCCAGCAGTTCCTGCGCGTCCTTCACCGACAGCGCGGCCTGGGTGTTCGCGGCGGCTTCGCCGAGCGCGGTCTTCGCGACCTGCAGGTTCAGCTCGACGAGCTTCTCGACGCCTTCGAACGCCTTGCCGGTCAGGCCGAAGAGCGTTTCGATGTTGGTCTTGTGGGCGGCGATCAATTGTTCAGCGGTCAGCATGTGGAATCTCCATGAGATAGAAAAGGGGACTGCGCCTGACACAGTGACTTTGTTGCACTGCACCATGGCGAGAAGTATACGGAGTGATCCGAGGATTACAAGTTGTTTTTGCTGCATTGCAGCAATCTAGAGGCATGTACCCATTTCGGCGCCGATCGGCACAATGCGCCGGCGATGCGCGCCTCGATGCAAGCCTTCCACTCCGACCACTTCGTGCTGCCGCTGCCCACCGGGCACCGGTTCCCGATGCAGAAGTACCGCCTGCTGCGCGAGGCCGCGGAGTCCGAGCCCGGGCTGTGCCTGCAGGAGGCGCCCGCGGCGAGCGACGGCGAACTCGCGCTGGCCCACACGCCCGACTACGTCACCGCGGTGTCCGAAGGCACGCTGAGCGCGGCCGAGCAGCGCGAGATCGGCTTTCCGTGGACGCCGCGCATGGTCGAGCGCTCGCGCCGCTCGGTCGGCGCGACGATCGCCGCGGCGCGTGCGGCCCTCACCGAGGGCGTTGCCGCGAACCTGGCCGGCGGCACCCACCACGCCCATGCGGACAAGGGCAGCGGCTATTGCGTCTTCAACGATGTGGCCGTGGCGACGCGGCTGATGCAGGCCGAATGGCACCGGCAGCACCGCACGCTGCTGCGTGTCGCGGTGATCGACCTGGACGTGCACCAGGGCAACGGCACCGCGGYGATCTTCCGCGACGACCCGACGGTGTTCACGCTGTCGCTGCACGGCGAGCGCAACTTCCCGTTCCGCAAGGAGGCGAGCGACCTCGACGTGGCCCTGCCCGACGGCTGCCGCGACGACGAGTACCTGGCCGCGCTCGATGCGGCGCTCGCCGAACTGTGGCGCCGCCATGCGCAGGGCGCGCCGGGGCTGGTGTTCTACCTCGCCGGTGCCGATCCGCACGAGGGCGATCGCCTGGGCCGCCTGAAGCTCACGTCCGCGGGCCTCGCCGAGCGCGACCGCCGCGTCTTCGCTGCCACCCGCGAGCGCGGCATCCCGGTCGCGGTCAGCATGGCCGGCGGCTACGGCCGCGAGATCGCCGACACCGTCGCGGTGCAGCTCACGACGCTGCGCGAGGCGCTGGCCAGCCGCGAGCAATGGAACAATGCAGCGCCATGACGATGCCCCAGACGCCTCCGATCCGCCCGCAACCCGAAGCGCGCAGCGCCTACCGGCACTTCACGAGCCTGTCGACCCGGTGGATGGACAACGACGCCTACGGCCACGTCAACAACGTCGTCTACTACAGCCTGTTCGACACCGCGGTGAACCGCTACCTGATCGAGGCCGGTGCGCTCGACATCCACGCCGGCGCGGTGATCGGGCTGGTGGTCGAGACCCACTGCAACTACTTCGCGCCGATCGCGTTCCCGCAGATGGTCGATGCCGGCTTGCGCGTCGCGCAGGTCGGCAGCTCCAGCGTGCGCTACGAGATCGGCCTGTTCGCCGCCGGCGAGCCGCTGTGCGCGGCACGCGGCCATTTCGTGCATGTCTACGTCGACCGCGAAACGCGCCGCCCGGCCGCGTTGCCGGCCGTTCTCATCCAAGCCCTGGAAGGATTGCGCCCGTGAGCTTGCCAACCCCCGAGCAGACTGCCCTCATCGACGCGGCGATCACCTCGCGCCGCTCGTTGCGCGCCTTCCTGCCGACGCCGATCCCGCGCGAGACCATCGAAGACATCCTGCGCGTCGCGTCGCGCGCGCCCTCGGGCACCAACACGCAGCCATGGAAGGTCTACGTGCTGACCGGCGAGCCGCTGGCGGCGCTGGGGCGCGAGATCACTGCCCTCTACGACGATCCCGAGGAGGCGGCGCAGCACCACGAGGAGTACGCCTACTACCCGGTCGAATGGCGCTCGCCCTACATCGACCGCCGCCGCAAGGTCGGCTGGGACCTGTACGGCCTGCTCGGCATCACCAAGGGCGACAAGCTGCGCATGCACGAGCAGCACGGCCGCAACTACGTGTTCTTCGACGCACCGGTCGGCCTGATGTTCACGATCGACCGCGTGATGCAGCAGGGCAGCTGGCTCGACTACGGCATGTTCCTGCAGAACATCATGGTGGCTGCGCGCGCCCGCGGCCTCGACACCTGCCCGCAGGCCGCGTTCACGCAGTTCCACCGCGTCATCCTGCCGCGCCTGGGTGCGGGCGATGACGAGATGCTGGTGTGCGGCATGTCGCTCGGCGTCGCCGATCCGTCCGCGGTCGAGAACACGCTGGTGACCGAGCGCGAGCCGGTGGCCGGCTTCACTCGCTTCCTCGGCTGATGCCGGAGCTGCTGTGGGGCCTGCCGTTCGCCGGGCTGCTGCTGTCGATCGCGCTGCTGYCGCTGGCCGCACCGGGCTTCTGGCACAGGCACCAGGGCAAGGTGGTGGCCGCGTGGGCGCTCGCGTACCTCGTGCCGCAGGCGGCGCAGTCGGGCGTCGACGCCGCATGGCACGGCCTGGTGCACGCTGCGGTCGGCGAGTACATCCCGTTCATCGTGCTGCTGGCCACGCTCTTCATCGTCGCCGGCGGCATCTTCGTGCGCGGCAACCTGCACGGCGGCCCGGGCCTGAACGTCGCGCTGATGGCGATCGGCGCGGTGCTGGCCAGCGTGATGGGCACCACCGGCGCGTCGATGCTGATGATCCGCCCGCTGATCCGCGCGAACGACCACCGGCGCCACACGGCCCACGTCGTGGTGTTCTTCATCTTCATCGTGTCGAACGCGGCCGGCGCGCTGACACCGCTCGGCGACCCGCCGCTGTTCCTCGGCTTCCTGCAGGGCGTGGCGTTCTCGTGGACGCTGGTGCACCTGCTGCCGCACACGCTGTTCATGGTGGGCACGCTGCTCGCGATCTTCTGGTTGCTCGACCGCTGGTACTGCCGCCAGGACGAGCCGCGCCCCGTCGACCCGACGCCGGACACGCGCGGCTTCGGCATCGAGGGTGCGGTCAACCTCGCGCTGCTGGCCGGCGTCGCGGGGCTGATCCTGATGAGCGGTGTCTGGCACGGTGGCGTCGCGTTCACGCTGGCCGGTGCCGAGATCACCTGGCAAGGCTTGATGCGCGACCTCGGGCTGATCGCGATCGCCGCGCTGTCGTGGCACCTGACACCGCCCTCGGCCCATGCGCAGAACCAGTTCAGCTTCGGCCCGATCGTCGAGGTCGCCAAGCTGTTCGCCGGCATCTTCCTGACCATCATCCCGGTCATCGCGATGCTGCGCGCCGGGGTCGACGGGCCGTTCGGCGCGATCGTGTCGGCCGTCACCGCGCCCGATGGCACGCCGCGGCCGGGGATGTATTTCTGGGCCGCCGGCACGCTGTCGTCGTTTCTGGACAATGCGCCGACCTACCTGGTGTTCTTCAACGCCGCCGGCGGCGACGCGCAGCAGCTGATGACGCAGTACGCCACCACGCTGGCCGCGATCTCGGCCGGCTCGGTGYTCATGGGCGCCAACTCGTACATCGGCAACGCGCCCAACCTGATGGTGAAGGCGGTGGCCGAAAGCCGCGGCATCCGGATGCCCGGCTTCTTCGGCTACATGGGCTGGTCGATGGCCGTGCTGCTGCCGCTGTTCGTGCTGATGACCCTGATCTGGTTCTGACCTGTTTTCTCAAGAAGAGGATGTGACATGAAGCCTGCCGTACTCGTCTCGCGTGCCATCTTTCCCGACATTGTCGATCGCCTGCGGGCGCACTTCGAC
>NZ_JBFUFP010000311.1:0-5373 GCF_056403375.1 Rhizobacter sp. P2_H2 | reverse complement strand
GCGCTCGCGGTCGTGCGCGAGCAGGCCCGTCACGCGGCCCCCCTCGCGCAGCAGGCCGTCGACGCGGCAGTGGTTGACGACACAGGCGCCGCGCGCGACGGCCGTGCGCGCCAGCGCGACCGCGAGCCGCGCATCGTCGAACTGGCCGTCCCAGTACTTGACGCCGCCGCTCAGGCCCTCGGCCCGCACGGTGGGCAGCAGGGCGCGCGTCTGCGCGGTCGACAGCAGCTGCGTGTCGCCCAGCCCGCGCCGGCCGGCGAGCGCGTCGTACAGCTTCAGGCCGATGCCGTAGAACCAGCGCTCCCACCAGTGGTAGCCCGGCATCACGAAGGCGAGCGGCTGCGCGAGATGGGGCGCGTTCGCGAGCAGCGTCGCGCGCTCGTGCAGCGCCTCGCGCACCAGCGCCACGTTGCCCTGCGCGAGGTAGCGAACGCCGCCGTGCACGAGCTTGGTCGCGCGCGACGAGGTGCCCTTCGCGAAATCCTCGCCTTCGAGCAGCACGACGCGAAAGCCGCGCGCCGCCGCGTCGAGCGCGACGCCCAGGCCGGTCGCGCCGCCGCCGATCACCACCAGGTCCCAGGGCGTGTCGTCGCGCAGGCGCGCGAGCTGCTCGTCCCGAGTCATGGCTTCAACCGAAGAGCGTGGCGGGCAACCCGGGCACATCGACCCTGAACGCCAGCACGCGGCCGGCCATCGGCTGCTGTGCGAGTTCGTCGGCCGGGCGCTTCTCGCGCGAGGTCGTCACGTACAGCGTCTTCAGGTCGGCACCGCCGAAGCAGGGCATCGTCGCGCAGCGCGCCGGCAACTTCAACTCTCCGAGCACCTCGCCGGCCGGCGACAGGCGCAGCAGCCGCTGGCCCTCGAACATCGCCGACCAGTACGCGCCCTCGCTGTCGACCGCGGAGCCGTCGGGCCGGCCGCCGTAGGTCGCGAGGTCCTGCTCCGGCTGCTTCAGCGGGAAGCGCGCGAACACGCGGCGCGGGCCGGGCGTGCCGCTCGCACCGTCGAAGTCCATCGCGAACACCGTGTGCGAGGTGGTGTCGCTCCAGTACATCGTGCGGCCGTCCGGGCTCCAGGCGAGCCCGTTCGACACCGTCACGTCGCCAGCCACGCGGCGCAGCGTGCCGCCGCTGAAGCAGTACAGCGCGGCCAGCGCCGGCTTGCGCGGCTCGTAGATCGTGCCGACCCAGAAGCGGCCTTGCGGATCGCACTTGCCGTCGTTGAAGCGCTCGAGCTTCGGGTCGTAGGGCGCGGCGGCGAGCGGCGTGCGCTGTGCCGTGGTCGTGTCGAAGCGCCACAGGCCGTCGCGCATCGCGAGCAGCATGCCGCCATCGCGCATCGCGGCGCAGCTCGCGACCTCGGTCTCGAAGCGCCAGTGCGCATGCTGCCCGCTCGCGGGATCGAAGCGGTTCAGCGTGAAGCCGGCGATATCGCACCAGTAGAGCGCCTGTTCGACCGGGTGCCACAGCGGCGATTCGCCGAGCACCGAGGCCGGCACGGGCAGCGGCTCGTACGCGTCAAGGGTCACGTCGCGCACCTCAGACAGGGGACACGTCGATCTTCATCCACGCGTCCAGGCTCTCGCCGGGTTGCAGCGTGCGCAGGCCGTGCGCCGCCGGGTCGGCCATGTGGATCGCATTGCTGACATGGCTGACCGGCTCGACGCAGTAGTACGGCTTGTCGGCCGGCGTGTAGACGACGAGGTAGGGCAGCGACGACGTGACCTGCATCGAGAACTTCTCGTCGCGGATGCGCGCCGGGCCGGTCCAGCCCTCGAAGCAGTTGTCGAAGCCGAGGTGCGACACGTCGCCGTCGATGCCCGGCTGCGGGTGCTTGCGCACCGGCAGCTGCGTGGCGTCGGAATCCCAGCGGTCGGACAGGTCGATGTGCAGCCGGCTGCGCTCGCGGCGGTGGAAGTACGGGTGCCAGCCGACGCCGGCCGGCACCGGCGCGTCGTGCGTGTTGGTCAGCACGAGCTGCACGCCGCATTGCGACGGCGTCAGCGTGAAGTACTGCTTCACGTCGAACGGGAACGGCCAGTGCTCGTCGGGCACGTGCGTGTAGCCCAGCACCAGCTCGGTCGCGCTGGTGGACACCACGTCCCACGCGCGCTGCCAGGCGACGCCATGCAGCGAATGCGGGCTGTCGTCGAAGTTCGGGGCAGTGGTGTAGTCCTTGCCCTTCCAGCGGAAGCGCCGGTAGCCGAGCCGGTTGGAGTACGGCACCATCGGGTAGCTGCCGCCCAGGCGCGGCGACGCCAGCTCGCCGGGTTCGGTGGATCGCAGGATGGGCTGGTCGCGGTGCCACAGGCCGGCGATGGTGCCGCCCAGGTCGGGGCGGACGGCCAGGCGCAACGCGCCGGCATGCAGTTCAAAGCTGTTGTTCGACGATCCAGTCATTGGCCTTCCCGGCAAGGTGGAACACAGGGCGCCTCGTGGCGCCCGGGATGGCGGCAATGCTACGCCCGTACCGCGACGAAACCGGCCGGGCCGGCGGCTTCTTTCTGGGGATGCGCGGCAACAGGTTCAGTACGCGGCCTCGGCGCGCGTGCCGCTCGCGAGCGTGTGCACATGCTCGGTGTCGCGCGTGCGCAGCGCGGCCAGCGAGGCCTGCGCGCCGCGCATCATCAGCCCGAGGTCGGACGAGATCGCGACGAAATCGAAGCCCGCGGCGCGGTACTGCGCGACGACCTCGGGCGTGCTGCCGACGGTGCCGACCGGCTTGCCGATCGCCTTGCAGCGCTGCACCCCCTGCGACATCAGGTCGAGCACGGCCGGGTGCATCGGCTGGCCGACGTGGCCCATCGTGGCCGACAGGTCGGCCGGGCCGAGGAAGATCGCGTCGACCCCCGGCACCGCGGCGATCTCCTCGAGCCGCTTGACGGCGGCCGGCGTCTCGAGCTGGATGATCGCGCCGATCTGCTGGTTGGCCGTGGTCGCGTGGTTGGCGATGGTGCCGAAGCGCGAGCCGCGGTTGATGCCGGCCATGCCGCGCACGCCATCAGGCGGGTAGCGCGTCGCGGCGATCGCGCGGCGCGCCTCGTCGGCATCCTGCACGAACGGGAACAGCAGCGTCGAGGCGCCCGCGTCGAGCACCCGCTTGACCACCACCGCGTCGTTCCAGGGCACGCGCACCACCGGCAGCATCTTGGTCGACGCCACCGCCTGCAGCAGGTGCACCAGGTCCATCAGGTCGAGCGGCGAGTGCTCCATGTCGAGCACGCCCCAGTCGAAGCCGGCGCAGCCCATCGCCTCGGCGACGATCGGGCTGCCCGACGAGATCCAGGTGCCGATCGGGGGGTGCGCGCCGGACGATCCGAGCAGCTGGCGAAAGGCATTCATGGAGGTCTCCTTGGGTGGGGTCGCTGGTGTTGCCGCTAATAGGTCGAGGTCTGCCAGTCGAGCGCCACCTTCAGGTAGTGCGCGCCCGGGATCGGGTTGAAGTAGTACGGCGGGATTTCCTCGAAACCGAGCGACGCGTACAGGCCGCGCGCGGATTCCATGTCGTCCAGCGTGTCCAGCAGCATCGATGAGTAGCCGGCGCGGCGCGCCTCGTCGATCAGCGCCTGCGCGAGCACGCGACCGAGGCCGAAGCGGCGGAACGCCGGGCGCACGAAGAGGCGCTTCATCTCGCAGGCGTTGGCATAGTCGGCGTCGGGCAGCCCGCGGATCGCGCCGCAGCCTGCGACCGCGCCGTCGACCATCGCGAGCAGCAGGTGGCCGGTGGGCGGGGCGTAGTCGCCGGGCAGGCGGGAGAGTTCGTTCTCGAAATCCTGGAAGCACAGGTCGATGCCCAGGCTGTCGGCATAGTCGCGCATGATGGCGCGCGTGGCGTCGAGCAACTCCGGTGTGTCGGGGGTGACCAGTTCGATGACGGGCGTGTCCATGCAGGCGAGGCGGGTGGAAGCCGAGAGGCGTGCCCGAGTGTAGGCAACCCGGCGAGGCTTGTCAGGCGCCCAGACCCCATATCCAGCCGGCCACGCCCGCGCAGGCCAGCAGCAGCACCAGCGCGAGCAGGCGCGTCAGCGCGGTGTCGCGCGAGGCCGGTGTGCCATCCGACAAGACCTTGTCGCCGCGCAGCATCGCGCCGACGAGGTTGTTGCGGCGCACCAGCAGGTAGAACAGGATGGCCGCGATGTGCAGCGCGACCAGCGTGTAGATCAGCCACTGGCCCCAGCTCTTGTGCCACGCGGTGGCCAGGCTGCTGGTGGCGCCGCTGACGAACTTGATCAGCGGCCCGGTGGTCGAGATCTCGTCGTCGGCCACCAGCCCGCTCGCGACCTGCAGCCCGAGCAGCGCGAGCAGCGCGAACACCGACAGCGCGCCGGTCGGGCTGTGGCCGACCTCCAGCCATTCGTCGCGCCGGCCCTGGCCGCGCAGGTGGCGCAGCAGCGTGCCCGGCGCATAGACGAAGCTCGCGAAGCGCGACCAGCGCCCGCCGACGAAGCCCCACAGCAGGCGGAACGCCAGCAGGATCAGCACCATCAGCCCGAAGCGCAGGTGCCATTCCATCGCGTTGCCACCGATCTTGGCGCTCACGACCGAACCGACGATGCAGATCACGAGCAGCCAATGGAACAGGCGGGTCGGCAGGTCCCAGACGCGCACGCGGGTCGTGGAGGTCGTCGAATCGACAGGCATGGCTGGCATGGCCGCAGCGGCCGGGAGTGGCGGGCAGGCGCAAAGATAACCGCTGCCGCGGCCGTTACAAAAAAGAAGGCGCAGCATGTCGATTCGAGCGGCGGCGAGCCGTCGCGTGAATGAAGCCGTCGCTTCCCATTCATCCAAGGAGATCCAGCATGCGATTCATGATCCTGATCAAGGCCGACAAGAACTCCGAAGCCGGCGTGATGCCCGACACGAAGCTGCTCGAGGCCATGGGCCAGTTCAACGAGGAACTCGTGAAGGCCGGCGTGATGCAGGCCGGCGAAGGCCTGCAGCCGAGTTCGAAGGGCGCCCGCGTGCGCTTCCAGGGGCGCGAACGCAGCGTCATCGACGGCCCGTTCGCCGGCGACAAGGGGCTGGTCGCCGGCTTCTGGATCTGGAAGCTGAACTCGCTCGACGAAGCGATCGCCTGGGTCAAGCGCTGCCCGAACCCGATGGGCGAGTCGTCGGAGATCGAGATCCGCCAGGTCTTCGAGGCCGAAGACTTCGGCGCCGAGTTCACGCCCGAGCTGCGCGAGCAGGAAGACCGGCTGCGTGCGCAGATCGAGTCGCAGCAGGTGAAACCCACCACAGCCGTCAACCCGGTGCCGCCCGCCACCGGCAGCACGCCCTACCTGGTGATCAAGAACGCGAAGGACGCGATCGCCTGGTACCAGAAGGTGTTCGGCGCGCAGGTGGTGATGCAGATGGACGCGCCGGACGCCAAGAT
>NZ_JBFUFP010000310.1:0-5396 GCF_056403375.1 Rhizobacter sp. P2_H2 | reverse complement strand
CCACCACGCCGCCCGTCGTTCCGCCGGTCACTCCCCCGGTTGTTCCGCCGGTCGTCCCCCCGACGCCGCCGGCCGGCAGCAACCCGCAGCAGTCGATCGCCAGCTTCACACCGGCCTCCGGCGGCGTGGGCACCGTGGTCACCCTCAACGGCAGCGGCTTCACCGGCGTCAACGCGGCCTGGGTCGGTGCGGCGAAGAACGCCGTGGTGCGGGTCCTGAACGACCGCCAGGTGCAGGTGACGATTCCCGCCGGCGCGACCAGCGGTGCCATCGGCGTGTTCAACCCGGCGCATGCCGCGTTCACCGCGACCTCGTTCACCGTGCTCACCACCGCTGCTGCCTACCGGCAGCCGGCGATCTCGGGCTTCTCGCCCGCCGCCGGCCCGGTCGGCACGGTGGTCACGCTGAGCGGCAGCGGCTTCACCGGGCTCGACCATGCCTGGGTCGGCAACGCGAGGAACGCACCGGTGCGCGTGCTGAGCGACACGCAGGTGCAGGTGACGATCCCGGCCGGCGCGACCAGCGGCTCGATCGGCCTGTTCAACCCGTCGTACGTGGCATTCGCCGCGTCGTGGTTCACCGTGAAGTGACGGTGCGAAAGCGCACAGACGCCTGCAGGGCAGGCCGCTAGCGTGCCCTCCTGGCGGCCATCCACGGCCGCCCGGGAGACACGCGATGGGAATCGAACGGGTGCTGGCGCAGACGGCGCTGGCGTGGACGCTGACGACCGCCGCGCCCGGCGCGGCGGCCTCCGGCTGGCCGGCATGGGATGTCTTCGCGCAGCGCTTCGTGCAGTCCGACGGGCGCGTGATCGACCTCACCTTCGATCGCAAGAGCACGTCCGAGGGCCAGTCCTACGGCCTCTTCTTCGCGCTGGTCGCCAACGACCGCACCCGCTTCGACACGCTGCTCAGCTGGACCGGCGACAACCTGGCAGGGGGGCGCCTCGGCGAGACGCTGCCGGCCTGGCTGTGGGGCTTGCGGGCCGACGGCAGCTGGGGCGTGAAGGACGGCAACTCCGCGTCCGACGCCGACCTGTGGCTCGCCTACACGCTGCTCGAGGCGGCGCGGCTGTGGAACGCGCCGGCCTATGCGAAGACCGGCCGCCGCCTGCTCGAGCAGGTGCGCCTGCGCGAGGTGGCGAACGCCGGTCCGGCCGGGCCGGTGCTGCTGCCGGGCGCGGTCGGCTTCGTGCTCGACAAGGGCCGCCATCGCATCAACCCGAGCTACCTGCCGGGCTTCCTGTTCCGCTACCTCGCGGTGACGGATCCGCAGGGCCCGTGGCAGTCGATCTGGGACGGCTACCTGCGCATGGCGCCGCAGATCTTCAGCGCCGGCGTGGCGCCGGACAACCTGGTCATCGACGCGGCCGGCGGCGTGCTGGCCGACACCGAGGCGGCGCCGTCGGCCAGCTACGACGGCATCCGCGTCTACCTGTGGGCCGGCATGTCGGGGCCGGGCAGCGCGGGCCTGGTGCGCCTGCTGGCCCCGTATGCGGCCCTCACGCGTGCGACCGGCGTACCGCCCGAGAAGGTCGATCCGCGCACCGGACGGGCGCTGAAGTCCGACTACTCGCCGGTCGGCTTCTCGGGTGCGCTGCTGCCCTTCCTCAGCGTGCTCGGCGACGCACCCGGCCTGGCACAGCAGACCGAGCGGGTGCAGGCCTCGCTGCGATTGGGCGCCTCAGGCGCTGCCACCCATTACTACGACCAGGCGCTGATCCTGTTCGGCAAAGGCTGGCTCGATGGCCGCTACCGCTTCGACGAGCAGGGTCGCCTGCAGCCGGCCTGGAGCCACTGAGCCGTCCCCCACGGGCCCGATCGCCACCGGCGGCCTCAGCACGATCTCCGCGCGGCGCAGCAGCGCGAACACGCGCGGCCCGCGCACCAGGTAGCGGCCGGCCAGCCGGCGCGGGTCCTGCATCAGCCGGAACGACCATTCGAGGCCTGCCTGCTGCATCCAGTGCGGCGCGCGCYGCTCGTTGCCGGTCAGGAAGTTGATCGACGCGCCGATGCACAGCGCGAGGCCGCGCGCCCGCCCGCGCGCCTTCAACATCTGCGCCAGCATCTCCTGCTGCGGGGCGCCGACGGCCAGCAGGCAGTAGCGGAACGGGCTGTGCGCCTCGATGAAGCACAGGCAGTCCTCCACCGCCTGGGGATCCCGGATGAAGCCCATCGGCGGATTGAAATGCGCCAGCCGCGACAGGCCGTGCAGCGCGGCCAGCGTCTGCGCCTGGGCGTCGCTGCAGCCGATCAGCACCAGCGCGTCATCGGCCTGCACCACCTCGCGCAGCAGCGTCGCGACCAGGTCGCTGCCGGTGCACACCGGCAGGCGCAGGCCGCGTGTCACCTGCATCAACCGGGCCAGGAAGCGGCTGTCCAGCAGGATGTAGTCGGCCGCGGCGTACAGGTCGCGGAAGGCAGCGCTCTCGTCRAGGCGGATCAGGTGGTCGACATTCGGCGTCACCGCGAAGCCGTAGGCCTGCTCGCCGAAGCGGCTCGCCACGGCGGTGAAGCTCGCGAGATCGTGCGCGTCGAAGCGCAGCACGCGCCGCGGGAGGACATCGGCCACCGGCTGCGGCGCGCTGTCCACGTCGTCGGTGCACAGGCCGATCGGCACCGACAGGGCCTTCAGCCGCAGCAGCAGCGACGCGAGCCGCGCGGCGGCGTCGGGCGAGTCCGCCGGCAGGGCGAGCAGGATCCAGTCGATGCGCCGTTCCTGGCCGAGCTGGATGAGCCCCGCAAGCGCAGGGCCCGGCGCGGCCGCCGCGTCGTCGAAGACCCCGGACAGCTCGATCGTGTGCGGCCGGCTGCCGTGCAACGCGTGCAGCACCCGTTCCAGGCAGGCGCCGTTGCCCACCACGACCACGCGCTCGGCGAATGCACCCCGGCGCTGCAGCGCCCGCAGCGCCCGCGCCACCAGCATCCGCGCGACCGACGTGGCGACCAGGCTCGCGCCCGCCCAAGCGGCCAGCAGGCCGGGCGCGAGCCCGTCGAAGACGGGGCCGATCGCGCCGAGCGCGAGCAGCGCCGCGGCGAGGGCGGCGCAGCGCAGCGCATGCGAACGCATCAGCTGCCGGTTGCGGTCCTGCCGGACCAGCGCACCGAACCCGGGGTCGTGCAGGATGAGGGCCGCGGCACCCGCCGACACCGCGGCGGCCTGCACGAGGTCGTCGACATGGGGCGTGCCGCCTGCCAGCAGCGTCGCGAGCGCGGCGGCCGCCGCGATGCACAGCGGGTCGAACAGCAGCGAGAGTTCGCTGCTCATCGCCGCCAGTCCGCGGCCCAGGCCCGACGAGGCGATGTGCGTGAGAGGCGTGATGGGGCGCGGCAGGATCGGCTCGTCGTCGAAGGGCGGGTTCATGCGGGCCTCCTCGCGTTGTCTCAATAGGCGTTCGTTCCCTTGACGACCACGGCCGAGGTCAGCACGAGGATCTTCAGGTCCAGCAGCAGCGACCAGTGGTCGATGTAGTACAGGTCCAGCGCGATGCGCCGGCGCAACTGGGCTTCGGTGTCGGTCGCGCCGCGCGCACCGTTGACCTGCGCCCAGCCGGTGATGCCCGGTTTGACGCGGTGGCGGTGCGCGTAGTCCTGCGCGATCTCGTCGCCGAGCCGGCTCTCGGTGCGCATGTCGGTCGCGTGCGGGCGCGGGCCGACCAGCGACATCTCGCCCTGCAGCACGTTGAAGAGCTGCGGCAGCTCGTCCAGGCTCGACACCCGCAGCCAGCGGCCGAGGCGGGTGACACGCAGGTCGTGCCGCCCGGTCTGCTGCATCGGCGGCGTGGACGACGCCGCCGAGGGGGGCGTCCAGCGCATCGTGCGGAACTTGTAGATCTCGAACACGCGGTTGTCCAGTGCGTGCCGGCGCTGCCGGAACAGGACCGGCCCCGGGCCGCTCAGCTTGATGGCGACGGCGATCAAGCCCATCAGCGGCAGCAGCGCGAGCGTCAGCAGCGCGCCGAGCAGCAGGTCTTCCGCGCCCTTCGCGACGGCGTCCCAGCGTTTGATCGGCCGGTCGCACAGCAGCCTGACCGGCATGGTGTCGGCCACGTAGTCGATGCGCGTCGGCGTGTCCGCCGGCGGCGTCGCGGCGTGCCGGCGGCGATGCAGGTGCCACGCGGCGGCCCCTCGCAACAGCGATGTCGACAGCAACCCGAACGCCGCGAAGGTCGTCAGGCCCGGGGGCAGCGGGTGGCCGCCGAGCGCGCCCAGCGGCAGCAGCACGAGCATGAACAACGCGAAGCGCATCGCGTGCGAGTGCACCAGGTCCGGAACGGCCCCGCGGCCGGCGGCGCTGTCGAAGCGCCGGTCGTGCAGCATGAAGGGCGCCAGCACGGCGCCGAAGGCGGCGGAGAGCGCCTGCGTGCTGACCCACGCGGCAAGCACCAGGCACAGGAAATCGCCCAGCGGGAGCAGGTCGCCGATGCGCATGGCCGGGCCGTCGCGCGGCGACCGCAGCGTCGGTGGCGCGGCCGGGCGGGACGGCCTTGACTCTAGCGTGTTCATGCGGCCAAGGTAGGACGTGGGCGGATCGACGTCTGTGCGATGCCGAACTGTGTGGGCTGGCGAACTGTGTGCGCTGGCGAACAGACCCGTGCGCAGGCGAAGGGCAGTGTGCCCCTCTCATGGGCGAGATGGCACCCCTTCGAATCCTGCTGACCGCCACCTTGCGCTGGCCGATCGCGGCGCGGCTCGCGATGGCGTTCGCCGCACTCGGCTGCCGCGTCGAGGTGCTGTGTGCCCGCGGGCATCCGGCCACGCATGTGCGTGCGGTGCAGCGCATCCACCGCGCCTCGGCGCTGCGGCCGGCGGTGTCGCTGCGGGCGGCCATCGAGGCGGCCCGGCCCGATCTCGTGATCCCGTGCGACGACGGTGCGGCGGTGCAACTGGCCGAACTGCACCGGCACTGCCGCGGTCTCGATGCGGCCGATGCCGCGCTCGATGCGCTGCTGCGCTCTTCGCTCGGCGACCCGCAGGCCTGCCAGCTGGCGACCGCGCGCGGTTCGTTGCTGCGGCTGGCGAGCGCGCAGGGCATCCGCACCCCCCGCACCGAAGTGATCTCCAACGCCGCGGAACTCTCGGCCGCGCTGTCCAGGCGCACGCTGCCGGCCGTCCTGAAGATCGACTCGACCTGGGGCGGCCTGGGCGTGGCCATCGTGCACGAGCGCGCGCAGGCGCTGCGCAGCTTCGAGCGCATGTCGGTGCACCCGCCGGTGGTGGGGTCGGTCGCGCGCCTGCTGCTCGACCGCGACCTCGCGCCGCTGCTGGAC
This sequence comes from Rhizobacter sp. P2_H2, assembly GCF_056403375.1. NCBI lineage: Bacteria > Pseudomonadati > Pseudomonadota > Betaproteobacteria > Burkholderiales > Sphaerotilaceae > Rhizobacter > Rhizobacter sp. P2_H2. The sequence goes on along the minus strand of NZ_JBFUFP010000310.1, from coordinate 127 downwards.
GCGATGCAGCGCGGGCAGCGCACCGTCACGCTGCAGGATTTCATCGCCGGCACGCCGGCGAACCGGGCGGTGGCCTGCCGGCAGGGACGGGTGCTGGCCGGCACCAGCGTGGTCGCGGTCCACACGC
>NZ_JBFUFP010000309.1:0-5401 GCF_056403375.1 Rhizobacter sp. P2_H2 | reverse complement strand
ACGCATCGTTGAGCAGGTGCAGGTATTCGATCAGCAGGTCGCGCCGATGCGGCCCGGGGCCGATGAGCGCCTGCACCTCCTCGAGCGACACGTGGTCCGGCTGGCGCCCCTTCAGCTTGTTCTTGCGGCGAAGGCGGCCGCGCATCTCATCGACGGAAGCGAGCGGCACCATGCCGGGGTCGCTGGAACGCGTGGCTGTGGTCGTCATGTCGGTCATCGAAGCAGACTTCGCTCCCAAAAAGAAGTGCGTCTTTGACGCACCGCAACAATGATCTCTACCTGGCTCGGGGCATCCTAGTCGATATCGTTGCCCGAGGATATCGCTCGACCAACGCGTCAGAATCGAGGCCGACATGATCCAACGTGACCAGATCACCGCCCTGATCCTGGCAGGCGGCCGGGGCAGCCGCATGGGCGGCGTCGACAAGGGCCTGCAGACGCTCGATGGCGAGCCGCTGGTGCAGCACGCCCTGCGGCGCATCGCGCCTCAGGTGGGTTCGGTGATGATCAGCGCCAACCGGCATCCGGAGGTCTATCGCGCCTACGGTGTACCCGTGCTGGCGGACGCCGACACCGACTACCCGGGTCCGCTGGCGGGCTTCCTGGCCGGACTGACGCACTGCCGCACCGACTGGATGGCAACGGTGCCCTGCGACACACCGCGCTTTCCCGAGGATCTCGTCGCGACCCTGGCTGCGGCGGCCGGCGACGCACGCGCGGTGGTGGCTGTCACCGAAGAGGCCGGTGAACGGCAGCGGCAGTCGGTGTTCTGCCTGCTCAGGGCGGATCTGCGCGTCGACCTGGCCGCCTACCTCGCCGAGGGGGGCCGCAAGATCGAGCGCTGGCTGGAGCGCCAGGGCTGCGTCGATGTGCTGTTCGCCGATGCCGACGCCTTCTTCAATGCCAACACGCTCGACGAACTGCGCCGGCTCGGCGACGCCTAGGGTTTCAACACCCCCCACTCCTCATCGGTGAACAGCCGCGAGCGGGTCAGGAACCGCAGCCCCTCCGGCCCCTCCACCGAGAACATCCCGCCCCGCCCCGGCACCACGTCGATGATCAGCTGCGTGTGCTGCCAGTACTCGAACTGCGGGCCGCTGATGTAGAACGGCATGCCGCCGATGTGCCCCAGCAGGCGGTCGTAGTCGCCGACGATGAACTCCCCTTGCGGGTAGCACATCGGCGCGCTGCCATCGCAGCAGCCGCCCGACTGGTGGAACATCAGCGGCCCGTGCTTCACCTGCAGCCGCTCGATCAGCGCGAGCGCCGCGTCAGTGGCCGTCACGCGCAAGACCGCAGCGCTCGCATCCATCTCAGAAGAACCCCAGCTTGTGCTCGCTGTAGTTCACCAGCAGGTTCTTGGTCTGCTGGTAGTGGTCGAGCATCATCTTGTGGTTCTCGCGGCCGATGCCCGATTGCTTGTAGCCGCCGAAAGCCGCATGCGCCGGGTAGTGGTGGTAGCAGTTGGTCCACACGCGCCCGGCCTGGATGCCGCGCCCCATGCGGAAGGCGGTGTTCATGTCGCGGCTCCACACGCCGGCGCCCAGCCCGTACAGCGTGTCGTTGGCGATGGACAGCGCCTCCTCCTCGTCCTTGAAGCGCGTGACCGACACCACCGGCCCGAAGATCTCTTCCTGGAAGATGCGCATCTTGTTGTGGCCCTCGAAGATCGTCGGCTTCACGTAGTAGCCGCCTTCGAGCTGGCCGGGCAGCATGTTGCGCTCGCCGCCGATCAGCACCTTGGCGCCCTCCTGCCTGCCGATGTCGAGGTACGAGAGGATCTTCTCCAGCTGCTCGCTCGAGGCCTGCGCGCCGATCATCGTCGACGGGTCGAGCGGGCTGCCCTGCTTGATGGCGGCCACGCGCTTGACCGCGCGCTCCATGAAGCGGTCGTAGATCGATTCCTGCACCAGCGCGCGCGACGGGCAGGTGCAGACCTCGCCCTGGTTCAGCGCGAACATCGCGAAGCCTTCGAGCGCCTTGTCGAAGAACGCGTCGTCCTTCTCCATCACGTCGGCGAAGAACACGTTCGGCGACTTGCCGCCCAGCTCCAGCGTCACCGGGATCAGGTTCTGGCTCGCGTACTGCGAGATCAGCCGGCCGGTCGTGGTCTCGCCGGTGAAGGCGATCTTGCCGATGCGGTTGCTCGACGCGAGCGGCTTGCCCGCCTCCAGCCCGAAGCCGTTGACGACGTTGAGCACGCCCGGCGGCAGCAGGTCGGCCACCGTCTCGAGCAGCACGAGGATCGACACCGGCGTCTGCTCGGCCGGCTTCAGCACCACGCAGTTGCCGGCGGCCAGTGCCGGCGCCAGCTTCCACAGCGCCATCAGGATCGGGAAATTCCACGGAATGATCTGGCCGACCACGCCGATCGGCTCGTGGAAGTGATAGGCCACCGTGTCGTTGTCGATCTGGCTGATGCCGCCCTCCTGCGCGCGGATCGCCGACGCGAAGTAGCGGAAGTGGTCGATCGCCAGCGGCAGGTCGGCCGCCGTGGTCTCGCGGATCGGCTTGCCGTTGTCCCAGGTCTCGGCCGCGGCCAGCATCGCCAGGTTGGCCTCCATGCGATCGGCGATCTTGTTCAGCAGGTTGGCGCGTTCCGTCGTCGAGGTCTTGCCCCAGGCGGTCTTCGCCTTGTGCGCGGCGTCGAGCGCGCGGTCGATGTCTTCGGCCGTCGAGCGCGGGATCTCGCAGAACGGGCGGCCGGTCACCGGCGTGATGTTCTCGAAGTACTGGCGGCCGGACGGCGCCGTCCATTCCCCGCCGATGTAGTTGCCGTAGCGCTTCTTGAAGTCCACCGGGGTGCCGAACTTGCCGGGGTCGAGCTTGTCCATCTTTGCGTCTCCGATCTGGATGTGGTGGGCGCCGCCCACTGCAGCGCCGCGGTACCTGGTTTGCAACGCGCGTACCCGATCGGCTCGGTGCTTACCCGAAGCCGGCCCGTCACAGGTCTCGCCACGGGACGACAACCGGACGCGCAGGTCGGGTTTCGCGATCCGCGACACATCCGTGCGAGGATGTCGCGCGACATGTCGCGTGCTGCGACACGTCGCCCAMGAGATCGGAGACAGCATGAAAGAGGCGCACGCGCTTTCGCTGCGGGTCGAGCACGCCCGCGACCTGTTCTTCCTGCAAGGGCAAGCCCTGTCCGGCGACGAAGGGCTGGCGCCGCACATCTCGCGTTCGTGGCGGCGCTGCCAGGGCATCGATCAGGCCCTGGTCGACCCCGAGCCGCTGCTGCGGCAGCGGCTGCGCGAGCGCCGCGAGCAGGCCATGCAGATGCTCGCGTGCGCGCAACCCGAGCTCGACAGCCTGACCGAGCACGCGCTGAGCGCCGGCTGCGTCGTGATCCTCACCGACCCGTCGGGCCTCATCCTCGAGGAGATCGGCAGCCCCGAGTTCCTGCCGAAGGCGCAGCGCATCGCGCTCGCGCCGGGCGTCGAATGGTCCGAGACACGCCGCGGCACCAATGCCATCGGCACCGCGCTGCTGGAGCGCCAGTCGCTGATGGTGCTGGGCGGCGAACACTTCCTGCCGCAGAACGGGGCAATCGGCTGTGCCGCATCGCCGATCTTCAGCGGGCGCGGCGAGATCGCCGGCGTGATCGACATCTCCGGCGAAGCCGCGCAGGTCAACGACCACACGCTCGGCCTGGTGCGCATGGCGGCGCAGCAGGTCGAACACCGGCTGATGCTTGCGCAGGCCAGCGGGCACCTGCTGCGCTTCCATGCCAAGCCCGGTTTGCTGGGCACCGCGCGCGAGGGATTGATCGTCATCGACGAGGGCCGGATCGTCGCCGCCAACCGGGTCGCCCTCGGGCTGCTCGGCACGGCGTGGCCGGGCTTGCTCGAGCGGCCTGCCGAAGAACTGATCGGCGCGCGCTGGTCGCAGCCCCACCACGGCAGCGGGTTGCTGACGCTGCCCGATGGCCGGCAGATCGCGGCCATGCTGGAGCGCGCTGCACGGCCGGCGACCTCGCGCAGCACGGCGCGCCCCCTCGCCAAGGCCCTCGACGACGATGCGTTGCCCGCCGCGGACGACCTGGCGCCGCTGCTGCACAGCGCCTGCAAGGTGCTCGACGCCGGCCTGCCGGTGCTGGTCACCGGCGAGACCGGCAGTGGCAAGGAGGTGTTCGCCCGCCGGCTGCACCAGGCATCGCGCCGCAGCAAGGGGCCGTTCGTCGCCGTCAACTGCGCGGCGCTGCCGGAAGCGCTGATCGAGGCCGAGCTGTTCGGCTACGAGGCGGGCGCCTTCACCGGGGCCCGCCGGCACGGCATGCCGGGGCGCATCCGCGAAGCCGCCGGCGGCGTGCTGTTCCTCGACGAGATCGGCGACATGCCGCTGCTGCTGCAGACGCGGCTGCTGCGCGTGCTCGAGGAGCGCCGGGTCGTGCCGCTGGGGGGCGGCCCGGGCATCCCGGTCGACTTCGACCTGGTCTGCGCCACCCACCAGGACGTGTCGGCGATGAGCGCCGGCCAGGCCTTCCGGGCCGACCTGCTCTACCGGATCGACGGTTACCGCGTCGCGATCCCGGCACTGCGTGATCGGCACGACCGGCGAGCGCTCATCGAGCAGTTGTTCGGCCCACTGGCGAAGGCGAAGCGGCTGACACTGGACGACGCTGCCATCGATCGGCTCGACGCGCATGCCTGGCCGGGCAACGTGAGAGAGCTGGCCCATGTGCTGCGCACGCTCGTCGCGCTGGCCGACGATGGCGCGTGCCTCGGCGTCGACCAGTTGCCGCAGCGCGTGCTGGCCGGATCGGCACCGGCTCGGCGGCACCTCGCCGTCGAGACCGAGCCGGCCCTGTCGAGCGTCGTCGAGAACACCATCGACCGCGCGCTGGCGGAATGCGATGGCAGCGTCGCCGAGGCGGCAAGACGCCTTGGCGTCCATCGCAGCACCCTCTACCGCCACCAGGCTAAGGCTCGCCTAAGCAACCGCTAAGACCCGGCTAAGGCGCATCGAACCCAATCGGGTTCGATGAACGCCTCGATCCATCCCCACCGGCCGGTCGCCTCGGCAGGCACCTCGCTCGCACCCGCCGCCGGGTACGGCCGCAGCACCGTCGAGCGGGCCACCGCGGCCCTGGTGCTGCTGATCGGCGCGCTGGTGCTGCTGCGCCTGTCAGGCATGGCCTGGCTGCCGCTGATGGACACCACCGAGGCGCGCTATGCCGAGGTCGGCCGCAAGATGCTCGAGCTCGGCGACTGGATCACGCCATGGCATGACTACGGCGTGCCGTTCTGGGCCAAGCCGCCGCTGTCGTTCTGGCTCACGGCCCTCAGCATGAAGTGCTTCGGCGTCAACGAGTTCGCGGCACGCCTGCCCCACTTCCTGTGCATGGCGCTGGTGGCCGCCGTCTGCTGGCGCCTGGCCGCTGCGCGCCGCGACACGCCGC
>NZ_JBFUFP010000308.1:0-5410 GCF_056403375.1 Rhizobacter sp. P2_H2 | reverse complement strand
GCGAAATGCAGCCATCAAGGATGACTTGCCAGAATTATTTGGTCCGACAATTATGTTCAGGCGCCTCAGCGCTATATCTGCGTGCTGGAATCTCTTGAAATTCCCGAGCTTCAGCCTTGTAAACATAACTCCCTCCTGTCAGGCATTTTTGCGAAAGACTGAGCAAGACAGACGCTGTTGCACAGTTCTTCGTTAACTCTACATCCACGCGAAGATTGCGGGAAGTGGCGTCTTCCTTCAATGCGACCTAGAAATCGCCTAGGATGCTCACCACCATATGCAAATAGAGCCAATGCATTCCTTCGTCAATAGGGATCTCACGCCTCAGCTCAAATCAGAAGAATCATTTCGTGCAGTCCATCTTTGGGGCACAGCCTCTAGCGCGCACTCGTGCGCAGGGCAGCATTTGCCTGCAGTCACCTATGCGCCCTCATATGTTGCGTCAGCACCGCTGTACTATGAACTACTTCACCTTAGACCTCAGCGACAACTCCGAAGGCATCTCCACCTTGGAGGCCCTCGCCTCCACCACCGCCGACCACCACCCCGCTGCGTTGGCCGAAGCCCAACAACTCCTCGACTGGGCATGGCTCCGCTTCCCGCACACGCACGGTCCGGCGGATGAGGGCATGGACTGGGATCACGACCTGCAGGTGAACGTCGAAGACGGCGGGTGGCATGCGATCACGCTGACCATCACCGGGACGCAGCGCTTCATCGACGAGTTCATCGAGACGTTTGGCGACCCGAGGGATTGACGGGAAGTCGTCCCCGGAGGCAGTGATACATTCCCCTCGCCTGCCACATCGCAGGCCGGGTTTGACAGCCCGAACACACAGGCGCGCAGCCGCTACAGCGGCTTTTTTTGCGCGTCACACACCTATGCCTCTCCAAGATTTTGGGCGGCCCGGGTGGGGGAGCCTTCGGGCTCGCCGGTTCCTGTGTTCCGGTCTGTCAACCCTGCTTTGGGCCGCCACCCGTGTTTGACAGCGTGGGTAGTGGCTTTACTCGAACCGCAACACAGGAGCCCTTCACATGGCTGGTACCCCCGTCGGCGCCTCCCGCACGCCGACCTTTCCCGCTTCTTCACCGCAGTCCGACCAAGCGGGTTCTCCCTCCCCCGCCTCCGGCCCCGAGTCCGAGCCGGAGCCCGAGCCACCACCCCCCGCCCCACCCGAGCGCCGCGTCCACTACCGCTTCCAGCACCACTGCCACCCCTCCCCGATCGACAGCGTCGAGTTCACGCTGAAGGCCGGCCTGGTGCATCGCCTGCTGGAGCACGTCATCGATGTCAGTGACGGCGTCGCCGCGTGGCTCGAGGTCGATGAGCGCGAGCGCCCCAAGCCCCCGCCCGACGAGGTGCCGCCTGCCGTCCATCGCGCGCAAGACACCGCGATGCGCGGCCTGTGCGTCGCCGCGCTCGAACTCATCGGCGATCAGTCCCGCCGCCTCACCGGCTGGGTCTGCGAGCAGCAGTTCCACGCCCCCGAGTTCGGCGTGATGCCGCCGCGGCGGCGCAGGCCGCCGGCGCAGCAGGGCTGACGGCGCCAAGGTGCTGCCCAGGTTCGGGCGGCACCTGCGTGCATGCCCCTGCATGCCCCGCTACCATGCCGCACCCGGAGCCCCCATGCCCCTGCTGATCATTGCCTTCGCGCTGCTGCTGTCCCAGGTTTCTCCGATACCGATGCTGCTCGACGCAGGCGGCGTGCGCCGCTTGCCGGCAGGCTTCGACTGGCTGGTCACCCTGGTGCCCAGCTACGGCATCCCGCTGCTGGTGTCGTGGTGGTCGTTGCGCAAGCTCAACGTGCGGCCCTTCATCGCCAAGCTGCCGCAAGGGCTGCGCCTGTTGAGGATCGGCATGACCATGTTCCTCCTCTGCTGCCTGCTCGCCGCCGCGCGCGGCGCCCTCCTCGATTTCCTTTCCCTCCGCGTCGAAGTGCTCCTGGTGTTGTTCCAGCTGACGACCCGGGCCTACCTGGTCGCAGGGGTGCTCACGGCTCTCTGTGTCGAGCTTCCCAGGGCCAAACTTGGAGCGATGGTTCACCCATGCCCCTCTTGATCCTGGCCCTCGGGCTGTTTCTCATCGAGTTCTTTCCGTTCTCGCTGCTCGCAGTGGGTTCGTCATGGTTCCGGTTCACGCGGCAGGTCGGGGGCCTCACCAGCCTCTTCATCGTGTACGCCATACCGTTTGTGGCCGCGTGGCTCATCCTGGGCTGGCTCAGGATCGAGCCCTGCGTGGCACAGCTCAAACAGGGCCGCCGGCTGATGCTGGTCGGGCTGGCGGTGTATGGCCTCTACCTGCTTCTCGGGGCAGACCTGCTGAGCGCCATCCCCTTCCGAGGCCCTGCCCCCGTGCCGCAAGCCCCGCACTGGACAGGGCTGGTCGCCAAGCTGCCCCTCTTCGCCGGGCTGGCCCTCGCCATCGGCAAGGAGTTCCCGCAGGCCTGGGTGGCAGCGCAGCTGCGGGCGGGTTCAGGCTCGGGCATCTGCCCCCGCTCGCCGGGAATGATTGCTGGTCGGCAGCAAGATCACCCAAGACCGCCTTGCCACCGAGCTGGCCATGTTTCGCGTGGCCGTGCGGCCCAGCCTGGGCTCGCGGGTGCACCTCGCGCAACTGATCGACGACAGGCAGGTGGGATTGCAGGCCCCCAGCCCTGACTTCACGGAATGGCTCCAGGGCCTGGCCGGCCAGCGGACAGCCCCCACGGGCACCCCCGGCTCCAGCCAGCAGGTGGTGCTGGCCTTCCTGTTGCGTTCCTGGCTCGCGCACAGCGGCCCGCTGAGCACCACGGCCATCCAGTCCGCGGTGGGTGCCAGCTACCCCACCGTGGCCAAGGTACTGAAGCAGTTGGAAGCCGCGGGAACCCTCTCCAGAACCCCGGACCGGCGCATCGAGATGCGTGCCCCGTCCCTCTTGCAGTGGCGCAACTGGATTGCCGCCCAGGCCTCCACGCGCAAGACGATCCGCTTCGCTGATCCGGCTGGCACGGCTCGCTCCCCCGAGGCCATGGCGCAGCGGCTCTTCAAGCTCGGCAGCGATGACGTGGCGGTGGGTGGCGTGCTCGGTGCCAGGCATCACTTTGCGGGCTTGAACATCACCGGCAGCCTGCGGCTCGATCTCACCATGCACCGTGCCGCGCGGCTCGATGTCATCCGCAAGCTCGACGCCGGCCTCGTCGAAACGCAAGACCCGCAGGCCAAGGCCGTCGTGGTCGTGCATCGCGCGCACGGGCCGAACCTCGGGTTCGTCAAAGACGCCGCCGGCCTGTGGGCCGATCCGCTCGAGTGCCTGATCGATCTGCATGAGCTTGGGCTCGATGAGCGGGCCGACGAGATGCTCACTCACCTGATCGAGCAGCGAAGCCGATCGGCCGCATAAGCCCCTCAACTTGCAGTCATCCATCCCCCTGTGGCTTACTTCGCTGCCCTGAGTCGCCGTCCTGGGGGAACCGCATGAACCTGCTTCGCACCCGTGGGGGCCGTGTTGCCTTGCTGACCGGCCTGTTGCTCGCTCCACTGCTCGCCCTGTCGGCCTGCAACCGCAGCGAGCCTGCCGCCCCGGCTCCCTCCGCAGGCGGCACAACCAGCACGCCGGCATCACCCGTCACGCCACCCCCAGGCGACGCCGCAGCCTCCGCCATCGGCGGCGGCCCGGCCGGCGGCACCGCCATCGGCGGCATGGAAGCCCACCCCACCGAAGCCAAGCCCGGCACCGGCAGCGGCACGCCGGCCCCAACCGCCGGCGACGGCAGCGCACCCACCCCGGCCGCCGCAGCATCCCGATAGAAGAACCGCAGCGTGCCGCTCCAGATAGTGCGAACGCCATTGCACCCCCGCCCATTCCGCGCCAAGATCCGTCCGCCATCGCCTATCCCACGTTTCGCGCCCCGGCGCGTTCCCCGCAGGAGGCTCTTCATGGACATGAACCGAAGGCAGTTCTTCCGCGTCAGCGGAGCCGGGCTCGCCGCATCCAGCCTCGTCGCGCTGGGTTTCTCGCCGGCCACGGCCCTGGCCGAGACGCGCCAGTTCAAGCTCGCCCGCACCACCGAGACCCGCAACACCTGCCCGTACTGCTCGGTGGGCTGCGGCATCATCATGTACAGCCTGGGCGACAAGGCGAAGAACGTCGTCTCCGACATCATCCACATCGAGGGCGACCCCGATCACCCGGTCAACCGCGGCACGCTGTGCCCCAAGGGCGCCGGCCTGCTCGATTTCGTGCACAGCCCCAACCGCCTCAAGTACCCCGAGGTGCGCGAGGCCGGCAGCACCGAATGGAAGCGCGTCTCGTGGGACGAAGCCATGTCGCGCATCGCCACGCTGATGAAGGCCGACCGCGACGCCAACTTCACCCCCACCAACGCCGCCGGCCAGGTCGTCAACCGCTGGACCACCACCGGCATGCTCTGCGCATCGGCATCCAGCAATGAATCGGGCTACATCACGCACAAGGTGATGCGCTCGATGGGGTTGCTGGTCTTCGACAACCAGGCGCGCGTCTGACACGGACCGACGGTGGCCAGTCTGGCCCCGACGTTCGGACGCGGTGCGATGACCAACCACTGGGTGGACATCAAGAACGCCGACCTCGTGCTCATCATGGGCGGCAACGCCGCCGAAGCCCACCCCTGCGGCTTCAAGTGGGTCATCGAGGCCAAGCACCACAACAAGGCCCGGCTGGTCGTCGTCGACCCGCGCTTCACGCGCTCGGCGGCCATGGCCGACTACTACGCCCCCATCCGCGCCGGCAGCGACATCGCCTTCCTGGCCGGCGTCATCAACTACCTGATCAGCAACGACAAGCTGCAGAAGGAGTACGTGAAGGCGTACACCAACGCCTCGTTCATCGTCGGCGAGGCCTACGGCTTCCAGGACGGCATCTTCTCGGGTTACGACGAGGCCAAGCGCAGCTACAGCAACGCGAGCTGGGGCTACGAGCTCGACGAGCACGGCTTCGCCAAGACCGACCCCACGCTCGAGCACCCGCGCTGCGTGCTGCAGGTGATGAGGCGCCACTACGCGCGCTACACGCCCGAGCTGGTGAGCCGCATCACCGGCACGCCGAAGGACAAGTTCCTGAAGGTGTGCGAAATGATCGCGACCACCGCGGTGCCCCACCGCGCGATGACCATCATGTACGCGCTCGGCTGGACCCAGCACAGCCAGGGCTCGCAGATGATCCGCACCGCGGCCATCGTGCAGCTGCTGCTCGGCAACATCGGCATCGCCGGCGGCGGCATGAACGCGCTGCGCGGCCACAGCAACATCCAGGGCCTGACCGATCTCGGCCTGCTGTCGAACTCGCTGCCGGGCTACCTCTCGCTCGCCCGCGAGACCGAGCAAGACCTGGAGACCTACYACAAGACCCGGGCGCTGAAGCCGCTGCGCCCCAACCAGATGAGCTACTGGC
>NZ_JBFUFP010000307.1:0-5430 GCF_056403375.1 Rhizobacter sp. P2_H2 | reverse complement strand
GCCGGGACCTTGGTCATGGAGGAACCCCGAAGGACAATGAGTTGCCGATGGGCGGCTGAGACTGAATATGCAGATCGCTCGGTGGGTACCGGCTGGTCGAGGCATGCGGCGGGTGATCTAGCCGATTCGCTTGTCACGTCGCAGCTCGGCGCCGATGCGCTGAATCTCGGCCTCTCCCAGTGCCAGGGCAGTCTTGCTGGTGTGCACCGAGTAGTAGCCCATCACCAGGTCGTGTGGATGCTTCACTGCCGAGCCGAGGACGAAGGACGTGTCGCCGTGGGCCACGAAGTCGATGGCTTGTTCCGATTCCTCGAACACGGCGAGTTCACCGGTGCCGACCATCCCATTCACGTCGAGTCGTCCCGCGCTGACCGCCAACCAGGCCACGGTGTGGCCGGCGGGCGGCGTGTATCGCCAGCGCTCGCCGTCCTCCAAACGCACGGCAAGGTAGTTCATGCCCGAAGGTGCGGGAATCGGGCTGTGGGCCTTGCCGTAGCTTCCGAGCAGCGCACGTGCCGGGCCTTCGTGTGGAACGTCTGAAGGCGCCAGGTACAGGCTCTCCGCGTGCGCGTTCTCTTCAGAGGGAGGCAAGGCGACCCAGAGTTGAAAGCCCGACATCTGCAAGTCGCCGACGGGTGCGCCGATATGCCAAACGCCGTTTCCGGAGCGCATCCACTCCACGCCGCCAGCGGGCAGCACGCCCTTCTTGCCGGTCGTGTCTTCGTAGCGAAGGTTGCCTGTCATCACGAAGGTCAACGTGGCGATGCCTGAATGCGGATGCATCGCGAAGCCCTGACTGCCGAGACCGGGGCTGAAACTGTTGAGGTCGAGAAAGATGAACGGCTTCAAGAACTCGCCGAGGTCGCTCGGGCTCACCAGCCGCGTGATCGGCCCATGGGTGTTGCCATGCGTGCGGTGGACGATCGCCCGCCCGCCCGCGCTCGATGCTCGATCAAGGTTCGGATTGCCAGGAAGGGCTTGCGCTGCGGTCATCGATCGTCCTTGGAGTTGAAGTGAAGGCGGCTCGCCGAAGACATGACGTCTGAACTGCTGCAGTCAACGTTTGAACGATAGGGGCGGTAGGATCGACGTACTAGCCGGTGCAGTTGGAGCGCACCCGTCCAATTTTTGAATCAATGGGTCGCCATGCTTGATCTGAACGACATCGCCTTGTTCGTGCAGGTCGTGCGCAGCGGCAGCTTTGCGGGCGCGGCGCGGCGCCTCGGCGTGCCAGCGAACACCGTCAGCAGGCGCGTCCAAGGGCTCGAGCAGCATCTCGGCGTCCGGCTGCTGCAACGCTCGACCCGCAAGCTCACTCTCACCAGCGCAGGCGAGGAGTTCAACGCACGTTGTGCCGATGCGGTAGCGGGACTGGTCGAAGCCGGGCAAGTGCTGAGCTCCGCAGGGCAGGAGCCGAGTGGGCTTGTTCGCGTTGCTGCGCCCGCCGACTTCCTCGACATGTTCGTAATGGAATGGGTCGCCGAGTTCCTGGCGACCTATCCCAAGGTTCGCCTTGCGTTGGTGCTCAGCGATTCGAAGGCAGACCTGATCGCGGATCGCATCGACGTGGCGTTTCGTGGCGGTCCCCTTGAGGACTCGGAATACATCGGGCGGCAGGTTCTGAGTGCTGGCAACGACGGGCTGGTGGCCAGCCCTGGCTATCTTGCAGCGAGGGGCGCGCCCAGCACACTGCAGGACCTGATGGAGCACGATTGCGTGACCTTTGCGCACTCTGGCAGTCATATAACCTGGCACCTGGCCGGACCCGACGGCACTGGTGAAGCCGTGCAGGTTGCCGCTCGCTTCAGCGGCAACACAGCGCAGGCACTTCGCAAGGCGACGCTGGCTGGGTTGGGGATCACGCTTCTTCCCAGGGCCATCCTCATGAAGGACTTGCAGGCCGGACGCCTTGTTCCCGTGCTACCCGAATATCAGCGTCCCGGCCACGGCCTCAATGTGCTGTATCCCAGCCGACGGCATCTGCCGCTGGCTGTGTCCGCATTCATCGATCTCGTCGTCGAGAAGGTCGGCGAACTGGATGCGGCATTCACACCGCAGCGCCCTTAGGAGTGCGCCAGCACCTTCCGCGGTTCCGCTGAAGAGCACAGGGATCCGCAAGCTGAGCAGGTTAGCCACCCGAAACCCGCCGTTCGTGACTGGCTGCTCCTGRCCGACTGCGCCTATTCGTCCATCGGCTTGCAACCRGCCGCCCAGAGGAGACGGCACGGCTTCCGACCGGCTGCTCGCGAGCGAGGCGGGGAACATACACTCCCTGCCACTTATCGTTCCCAGACTAGATTTTCTCCGTAGCCTCTCCGGAACCCACGCGTCCAGTGGGTCCTGCCATAGGAGTAGCCTCTACCTCCCTGGAACTGCTCGCCTGTGTCGTGCGCGATCAGTCGACGATGCTCAGGATGGACTTTGAGAAGCCATTCAGATGCTCGACAAGCCATCTGCCCGCAGGACCTGGCGGCTTTGACGCCGGGTGATAGGCGGATACGCCCAGCATGAAACCGGTAGGCGGCACTTCTTCTGTGTCCAGCAGCACCAATGTCCCGTCGGCGATGTCCTTCTCGACTGTGTGCAGTGGCATGTTTCCCCACCCAACGCAGTCTTTGAGAAAGGCATGCTTGGTCGAGAGGTCTGCCAAGCGCCATGTGGACGCGGATACGACACCGTAGTCCCGTCCTTCCATCAAGTCAGACCGATCTGTCAGAACGAGTTGTACGTGGCTCGACAGCTCATGCTTGGCAATGCGACGTCCGATGCTCGCGAGCGGATGGTTTGCGGCAGCAACCGAGACCAGAGGAATTTCGCCAAGCCGCTCGCTGACGAGAGATGGAAACGCGACAGGCAGCGAGGCCAGAATCCCGAGGCTGCAACGGCCACCCAGAACTGACTGATAGCCAGCGCCCAATCCTTCRACGAAGAGCCGAAGCGGGGTCAACGGAAACTGGCGTGAGAACGCCTTGGCGGCCGCGCTGATGACGGCAGTGGGAAAGAACACGTCGACCACCACCGAGAGCTCAGCTTCGAGCCCCGAAACCATCAGCTTGGCGCGAGCCTTGAGGGTGTCCACACCGGACACGACACTTCGCGCGTCTGCGAGGAGCAGCACTCCCTCAGTCGTGAGCTTCGGGAACCGTCCAGAACGGTCAAACAAGGTGACGCCCAGTTGCCCCTCCAGGTCACCAATCCATCCGCTTACCGCGGATTGAACGCGGTTGAGCCTGCGCGCCGCGGCGGAGAAGCTTCCTTCGTCAACGGCGGCTATGAAGCTTCTGAGCTGGTCGAGTGAGACACCGTCGAGCATGGCCCCTCCCATCTCCGAGGGAGATGTATCGCATCTCAATATACCGTCTTTTCAGATACGAGGGCTGGCCGCACCATTCGTTTATCAAGCTACACCCCACCGGAATTCACCATGCGTCTGCTTCACCTTGATTCCAGCGCCCTCGGCGCCGCATCCGTCAGTCGCCGCCTGACATTGGAGCTCGTCGCGCGCCAGCGCGCGTTGCATCCCGATATTCGTGTCACCTACCGAGACTTGGGATCCGACCCTGCGCTGCACCTGACAGGAATTCACGTGGCGGCCCGTCAGGGTGTCGCCAGCGACGACATGACCATCAATGCGGACTTGGTGAAAGGGAACGCCTACCTGGATGAACTGATCGCCGCTGATGTTCTTGTCATTGGTGCGCCGATGTACAACCTGACGATCCCAACGCCGCTCAAGGCATGGATCGATCGCATTGCGATTGCCGGCGAGACATTTCGCTATACCGCGACCGGACCTGAGGGCTTGCTGAAAGGCAAGAAGGTCTTCATCGCATCCGCGCGCGGTGGCGTGTATTCCGCAGGTAGCCCAGCAGCTGGGTTCGAGCACCAAGAGAGCTACCTCAAGGGCCTCCTGGCCTTCCTCGGCGTGACAGACGTGACCATTGTGCGAGCCGAAGGCACCGCGTTCGGTCCCGAGGCGAGAGAAGCCGCTGTTGCCAAAGCGCTCGAGGAAGTTGCGGYCATCACCGCATAGACAAAAGCGGACTCACCAGACCCGCTCCACCATACCGAAGGAAAACTCGTGAACTACTCGATCATCGGCTCTGGCAACGTCGGCTCTGCCTTGGCCAAACATTTCGCCCGCAGTGGCATCGCCGTAGGCCTGGCCAACACCCGCGGGCCAAGCTCCATCGCCTCAATGGCAAAGGAGATCGGCAACGCCGTAATTCCCATGACTCTGCCGGACGCGCTCAAGGCCGAGGTAGTCATCCTTGCGATTCCCTTCCGCGCCCATACAACCGTCGCAGGAGGTCTGCCGAGTTGGTCCGGCAAGGTTGTCGTCGACGCCATGAACACCTACGGCATCTCGCCGGAGGAACTGAAGGGGCGCCCTTCCACCGAACTCGTGGCAACTGCATTCTCCGGGGCGAAAGTGGTCAAGACGCTCAATCAGCTGCCGGCCAAGCTCCTGGCCAAGGATCCTGCTGATGGCGGGGGGCGCCGGGTCATGTTCGTATCGAGCAACGACGATGACGCGCAGACTGCMATCTCAAAGCTGGTCGCCGCTCTGGGCTTCGCTCCCATCCTGCTCGGCAAGCTCGACGAAGGCGGCAACCTGATCGGCATGGGTGGACCGTTGATCCTCCAGAAGCTCATCAAGCAAGGCTAGAGCGGCGTCCACTCTCGGCGATGGCTGCTGAGGGAAGCACGTCGATGCCAATATCGATGGCGCCGTGATGACGGCAACTTGACGTCGTCGACAGGTACTCAAGAAAGCCGCGTCAAAGGAACCCGCATGCGCGATGCTCTCCCCGAGGAGATCACCTTTCGAAGACTGGAGATTCTGCTGGCCTACATGGATGCCGGCACACTGACACGAGCTGCCCAGGCGCTGGGCATCAACCCAGTCAGCGTCCACCGCGCGCTGCACTCGCTTGAGGACGGGCTGCGCTGTCCACTGTTCCGCGCGGAGGGCAGGAACCTGATGCCAACGTCGGCTGCTTCCGTGCTGGCGGGAACCGCGCACGAAGCGCTCAAGGTCATGCGCGAAGGAGTCAAGGCCACACGCGCTGCAGGTGGCTACCTGGCCGACAGCGTCTGCATTGGCTCGCTGTACTCGCTCGGCGTCAGAACTATTCCAGGGCTTGTCACCGCCCTCAAACTGCGCAGGCCGTCCTTGCAGACCGACGTCTCAATGGGATCGAACGTCGAACTCTTGACCAAGCTGCGTGACTTCACTGTAGATGCCGCGTTAATGGTGTTGCCGGACAGCGCTCAGGATATCGAATCGATCCCGCTGTTCGAAGACCAAGTGTTCTTCGCAGCGCCTGCAGACTCGAAGTATGCGCAGATGGATTCAATCGACTTAGGTGCTTGCGATAGTGAGCGCTTCGTAAGCCTCACCGAGGGATTCGCCACACGCAATGATTT
>NZ_JBFUFP010000306.1:0-5432 GCF_056403375.1 Rhizobacter sp. P2_H2 | reverse complement strand
CCGTCACTTCCGGAGACCGACATGAGCCAACCGACCCGTCAGCAACAGATCGCCGCCCTCGAAAAAGACTGGGCCGAGAACCCGCGCTGGAAGGGCATCAAGCGCGGCTACAGCGCGGCCGACGTCGTGCGGCTGCGCGGCTCGCTGCAGATCGAGCACACGCTGGCCAAGCGCGGTGCCGAGAAGCTGTGGAACCTGGTCCACACCGAGCCCTTCATCAATTCGCTCGGCGCGCTGACCGGCAACCAGGCGATGCAGCAGGTCAAGGCCGGGCTGAAGGCGGTCTACCTGAGCGGCTGGCAGGTGGCCGGCGACGCGAACCTGGCCGGCGAGATGTACCCCGACCAGTCGCTGTACCCGGCGAACTCGGTGCCGATGGTGGTGCGCCGCATCAACAACACCTTCCAGCGCGCCGACCAGATCCAGTGGTCCGAGGGCAAGGGCCCGGGCGATGCCGACTACCGCGATTACTTCGCACCGATCGTGGCCGACGCCGAAGCCGGCTTCGGCGGCSYGCTGAACGCCTTCGARCTGATGAAGTCGATGATCGAGGCGGGCGCCGCCGGCGTGCACTTCGAGGACCAGCTCGCGTCCGTCAAGAAGTGCGGCCACATGGGCGGCAAGGTGCTGGTGCCGACGCGCGAAGCGGTGGCCAAGCTGGTGGCGGCGCGCCTCGCGGCCGACGTGATGGGCACGCCCACCGTGCTGCTGGCGCGCACCGATGCCGAGGCGGCCGACCTGGTGACGAGCGACGTCGACGACAACGACAAGCCGTTCACCACCGGCGAGCGCACCATCGAGGGCTTCTACCGCACCCGAAACGGGCTGGAGCAATCCATCAGCCGCGGCCTGGCCTATGCCGAGTACGCCGACATGATCTGGTGCGAGACCGGCAAGCCGGACCTGGCGTTCGCGAAGGCGTTCGCCGATGCGATCCACAGGAAGTTCCCGGGCAAGCTGTTGGCCTACAACTGCTCGCCGAGCTTCAACTGGAAGAAGAACCTGGACGACGCGACGATCGCGAAGTTCCAGCGCGAACTCGGCGCGATGGGCTACAAGTTCCAGTTCATCACGCTGGCCGGCTTCCACAGCCTGAACTACTCGATGTTCAACTTGGCCTACGGCTATGCGCGCAACAACATGAGCGCCTTCGTCGAGCTGCAGGAAGCCGAGTTCGCCGCGGCCGAGAAGGGCTTCACCGCGGTGAAGCACCAGCGCGAGGTCGGCACCGGGTATTTCGATGCGGTGACGACGACGATCGAGCGCGAGGCGTCGACGGCGGCCTTGAAGGGTTCCACGGAAGACGAGCAGTTCTTCGACACGAAGGAACACGCCTGAAGAAGCGGCCATGACAACGCTCATTTGAGCGATAATTTCCGCTCAAAGGATGGGTCATGGTCGAAAAAACGCGCACCGCTTCAACCCGCTCCCGGCCGGCGAGTCGACCGGCCGTGAAGGTCACGTCGGCTCGCGCCTCGTTTCCGGTGACCCCGCCCGCGCTCGTCACGACCGACTTTCTCGAGGCCTTCCAGGCCGATGCGATGGAGCGGGTGCGCATCGTCAAGCGCGGGGTGCCCGCCGGCGTGGTCGATGCCATCGCCAAGCGCATGGGGGTGCCGAAGGAAAAGCTGATCGGCACACTCGGCCTGGCCCGTGCCACCATCGACCGCAAGGCGCGCGACCGCAAACCGCTGTCGCCCGATGAGGGATCGAAGGTGCTGGGCATGGCCCGCCTGGTGGGGCAGGTGCAGGCGATGGTCGATGAGTCGGGTGATGCGGCGGGCTTCGACGCGGCAGCCTGGGTGGCGGGCTGGCTGGACCGGCCACTGTCGGCGCTGGGAGGGCAACGCCCTGCCGAGCTGATGGACACCGCCGAAGGCCAGTGGCTCGTCTCCCAGCTGGTCGCCCGGATGCAGAGCGGGGCCTATTCGTGACCCATGTGCTGTGGCGCATCGCCACGGACACCCGCGAGTACGAGGCGCACGACCTGAGCGGCAAAGGCGCCGAGCAGACCGGCGGCCGCTGGAACCGGCCTGGCCGGCCGCTCGTCTATGCGGCGTCGACCGCTTCACTCGCCTGCCTGGAAACGGTGGTGCACCTGAATGCCAGTGACCTTCCGCTGAACCGCTTCCTCGTGCGCATCGAGGTGCCGGCATCGGCGTGGGCGGCCCGTCACGCGTACTCGGCAGCGGAACTGCCGGTGGGCTGGAGTGCCATCCCGGAGGGCAAGGTGTCGCTCGACATCGGCGATGCCTGGCTGCGCACGGCGCCGTCGGCCTTGCTGGTCGTGCCGTCGGTGATCGTTCCGGAAGATTGCAACGTACTGATCAATCCCCTGCACCCCGATGCGGCGGGCCTCCGGGCGGCCAAGCTGCGGCCTTGGCTCTACGACCGGCGGCTGGCTTGAAGCGCGATACCTACATCGACGCCGCGAGCATCTCGCGGTAGTCGTCCCGCGTCGCGAGGCGCGGGTTCGTCTTGTGGCAGTGGTCGACCATCGCGCCGTCGATCACGCGCTCGAACAGGTCCTCGGTCACGCCGAGGGCCGCCAGCCCCGGGGCCAGGCCGAGCCGCGCGTTCATCTCGCGGATCGCCTCGGCCACCTCGGTGCCCTTCGAGTCGCACGGGCCGATGCCCATCGCATGCGCCATGCGCGCGAGCCGCCGCTCGCGCACGATCGATTCGGCGCCGGCATTGAAGCGCACCACCGCCGGCAGGAACATCGCGTTCAGCGTGCCGTGGTGCAGCTTCGGGTTCACGCCGCCCAGGCTGTGGCTCAGCGAATGCACGCAGCCCAATCCCTTCTGGAACGCCATCGCACCCTGCATGCTCGCGCTCATCATGTTCCAGCGCGCCTCGCGGTCCTGCCCGTTGCGCACGGCCCGCTCGATGTGCCCCCAGCCGCGCTCCAGCCCGTCGAGCGCGATGCCGTCGGCCGGCGGATTCACGGCCGGCGCCATGAAGGTCTCCAGGCAATGCGCGATCGCGTCCATGCCGGTCGCGGCCGTCAACAAGGGCGGCAGGCCCAGCGTCAGCGCCGGGTCGCAGATGGCCGCGCGCGGCATCAGGTTCCAGTTGTGGAAACCGAGCTTGCGGCCGTCGTCGACGATCACGATCGCGCCGCGCGCGACCTCGCTGCCGGTGCCCGCCGTGGTCGGCACGGCGATCACCGGCGCGACGCGGTCGGTGATCCTCGTGCTGCCGCCTTCGATGGTGGCGTAGGTCTTCATCGGGCCGTCGTGCGTCGCGGCGATCGCGACGCCCTTGGCCAGGTCGATGCTCGACCCGCCGCCGACCGCGATCAGCCCGTCGCAGCCGTGCTCGCGCCAGACCTGCACCGCGGATCGCACCGCCGCCTCGGTCGGGTTGAACGGCGTGCCGTCGAACACCGCGTGCGGCAGGGCGCCCAGTGCGGCCAGGGCTTGATCGAGGACACCGGCCGCGCGCACCCCGGCATCGGAGACGACCAGCGGCTTGCGGATGCCGATGCGCTCGCATTCGGCCGGCAGCAGCTTCACCGCGCCGAAGTCGAGCTGGATCTGCGTGAGGTAGTAGATGAAGGCCATGGCGGAACGGAGCGTTGCGATGGATCGGCCAGTATGCTCTGGCACACTCGCCCCCCGTGAGCTCGCATCCCCTGACCCCCGCGATGAGCAGCCTGCTGTATCGCATCGGCCGCGCCAAGCGGCCTCCGTTCCACACCATGCCGGTCGCGCAGGCCCGCGAGGTCTACACCGCGGCGGCCGAGACCATCGACCCACCGCGCGCGCCGCTGGCGCGGGTCGAGGATTTCACGCTGCCGGCGAGCGACGGCACGCCGTTGCGGGCCCGGCTCTACGCACCGTCGAGCGAGCGGCTGCCGCTGATGATGTACCTGCACGGCGGCGGCTTCACGATCGGCAACCTCGAAACCCACGACAGCCTGTGCCGCCAGCTCGCGCTGCGCAGCGGCACCGCGGTGGTCGCGATCGACTACCGGCTCGCGCCGGAACATCGCTTCCCGACCGCGGTGAACGACGCCTGGGCCGCGCTGGGCTGGCTGGCCGCGCGCGCCGAGACGATGGGGCTCGATGCCCGCCGCCTGGCCGTCGGTGGCGACAGCGCCGGCGGCACGCTGGTCGCCGTCAGCGCGATCCACGCGCGCGACATCGGCTTGCCGCTCGCGCTGCAGGTGCTGATCACGCCCGGCACGACGGCGTACGCCGACACGCCGTCGCATCGCGAGTTCGGCGAAGGCTTCCTGCTCGACGCCCAGGGCATCGAATGGTTCTTCGGCCACTACATCGATCATGCGGACCGCAGCGACTGGCGCTTCGCCCCGCTGAACGCACCCGACCTCGATGGCGTCGCGCCGGCCTGCGTGGTGCTGGCCGAATGCGATCCGCTGGTCGACGAAGGCGTGGCCTATGCCGACCGGCTGCGCGCCGCCGGCGTCGCCGTCGAGCTGGAGCTGTACCGCGGCGTCACGCACGATTTCATCAAGATGGCGCGCGAGCTCGATGAAGCCGTCGCCGCGCAGGACGCCATCGCCGCCGCACTGAAGAAGGCCTTGCTGTCATGAAACGCACCGATTTCCGATTCATCGAGCGGCTGCGCGTGCGCTGGGCCGAGGTCGACCTGCAGCAGATCGTCTTCAACGGCCACTACCTGATGTACTTCGATACTGCGGTGGCCGGCTACTGGCGCGCGCTCGCGATGCCGTACGCGTCGACGATGCACTACCTGGGCGGCGACCTGTTCGTGCGCAAGTCCACGCTCGAGTACGAAGGCTCGGCGCGCTACGACGACGTGCTCGACATCGGCGTGCGCTGCGGGCGCATCGGCACCTCGTCGATGGTGTTCAGCGCGGCCGCTTTCCGCCAGGACCAGTTGCTGGTCCGTGCCGAGCTGGTCTACGTGTTCGCCGATCCGGTCGCGCACAGCTCGAAGCCGGTGCCGCAGGAGCTGCGCGAGCTGCTGCAGGATTTCGAGGCCGGCAAGCCGATGGTGGAGGTGCGCGTCGGCCCCTGGTCGGAGCTCGGCCGCGATGCGCAGCGCATCCGCACCGAGGTGTTCGTCGAGGAGCAGAAGATCCCGCCGGAGCGCGAATGGGACGACGCCGATGCCGACTGCATCCACGCCGTCGCGTACAACCATTTCGGCGCGGCGCTCGCCACCGGCCGGCTGCTGGAGCACGTGCCCGGCGTCGCGAAGATCGGCCGCATGGCGGTGACGCAGGCGATGCGCGGCAGCGGCGTCGGCCGCGCGGTGCTCGATGCGCTGATGAGGGCGGCGCGCGAGCAGGGCTACCGCGAGGCGGTGCTGCATGCGCAGACCTCGGCCGAGGCGTTCTACACGCGGGCCGGCTTCGCGCCGCGCGGGCCGGTGTTCGAGGAAGTGGACATCCCGCACGTCGAGATGGTCCGCAGCCTCTAAGTCAGCCACTCAGCCAC
>NZ_JBFUFP010000305.1:0-5444 GCF_056403375.1 Rhizobacter sp. P2_H2 | reverse complement strand
GGCCTGCAGCGCSARCGCTTCCTGGTTCAGCAGTTCSGCAAAYGCSAWSGCCATCTTGATCTTGTCACCGTAGAAGCGATCCGCCACGGTGTCGACGATGGTCATCGGGCCGGGCAGCGTGAACTTCAGCTTCTTCTTCGTGTGCGCGCGCGCCAGTTGTGCCTCGAACGCATGCACGCGGCCCTTCAGGCGCAGCGCGGAAACCACCTGCGGCACCATCGCGTCGTAGCGGTTGTCGCGGATGCCCATCTTCACCTTGTGCTCGAAGTCGATGCCCTCGACCTGCTCGAGGAAGCCGTGCACGAAATGTTGGCGCGATTGCTCGCCGTCGCACACGATGTCCAGGCCTGCATCTTCCTGGGCCTTGATCCACAGCAGCGTTGCATCGGCCTTGGCCTGGCGAAGCGCATCGCCTTCAGCCTTCCACTGCGGCCAGAGCTTGTTGGTTTCAGCCAGCCAGGCGGGTTTCGGCAGGCTGCCGGCGATGGAGGTTTCAAACATGATTGGCAGCCCATTGTTCAAGGACATTCTTGTACGGCTTGATGAAGTGCTCTTCTGCAAATTTCCCCTGCTTGACAGCCAGCTGGCTGCGCTCTTCCCGGTCGTAGACGATCTGCGTCAATGAGTAGTCCCCGTGCTTCAGGCTCGGTCGATAGACCTTCCCGGCCGCCGAGTTGGCGTTGTAGAGCTCGGGGCGGTAGATCCGCTGGAAGGCTTCCATCGTGGCGACGGTGCCGATCAGCTCGACGTTCGAGTAGTCGCCCAGCAGGTCGCCGCGGAAATAGAACGCCAGGGGCGCCACGCTGTCAGGCGGCATGAAGAAGCGAACCTGCATGCCCATCTTGGCGAAGTACTGGTCGGTCGATGACAGCGCATCCTGCTGGTACTCGATGCCCAGGATGGGGTGGTGATTGCCGTTTCGGCGATAGGTCTTGCTGGTCGAGGCGCTGATGCAGATGACCGGCGCCTTCTTGAAGCGCTCCTTGTAGGTGCTCGAGTTGACGAACTGCTTGAACAGCTTGCCATGCAGGTCGCCGAAATCGTCCGGCGTGCCGAACTGCGCGCGATCGGCGTTGTAGGCCGGGAGCAGCACGCTGAAGTCGTAGTCGCGCACGTAGGAGGAGAAATTGTTCCCCACGATGCCGCGAGTACGCGTGTTGTGCCGCTTGTCGAGAACGATGGTTTCCAGGATCTCGATCAACGGGAATGCGGGACTGCTTTCCGTGGCGCCGAAGCTCATCTCGACCGAGATGATCTCGAGTTCGACGGCGTAGCGGTCTGCCTCCGGGTTGTCCCAATGCGCCAGGTCGTTGAAGCGGTTGTCGATCATCCGCAGTGTGTTGCGCAGGTTCTGCTGCCGGCTCGCCCCCCGGGCCAAGTTGGCAAAGTTGGTGGTGATGCGCGTGCTGTCCGCTGGCTGATAGTTCTCATCGAAACGGATGCTCTTGAGGCGGAAGCTGAGTTCTTCGTTCATTGTGTTCTGGTGACCTGATTGCCGGGGAATGCTGATGCCGTGTTTCAGGCTGCGACCACTTCCTTCACTGGTGCAGGACTGCCGTGGCGCGTCAATGCGATCAAGGGCAGTGCTCGTTGCACCGCAAGCCGAGTCCGCTCGACGACGGCCTCGTCCCGCAGGCGGTAGTCCAGGAAATCCTTGTCGGTCGCGTAGACGCCCAGCGGCAAGGTGCGTGCTTGGAAAAAGCTGAACAGCGGCCGCAATTGGTGGTCGATCACCAGGGCATGGCGCTCGCTGCCGCCGGTGGCCGCCAGCAGGACGGGCTTGTCGATCAATGCGTCCTGGTGAATGAAGTCGAAGAAGTGCTTGAACAGCCCCGTGTAGGAGCCACGGTAGACCGGCGTTGTCACCACCAGCAGGTCTGCCTGCTCGACCATGGCCAGTTCGCGCTCCACGGTGTCGGGCAGTTGGGAACGCCAGACCGCGCCAGCCAACTGCGGTGCGAGCTGACCCAGTTCGACCAGGCGGCGCTCGCACGGAACATCCTTGGCGATCAGGTCCAGCAGGTGCTCTGCCAGGGCTGCAGCCTTGGACGGTCGTTGCAACCCGCCGGAGACCGCCACGACGCGGAGGGGGCGTGTCATTTCTGCTTTCATGGACCGGGATGCTAGGGAAGATGGGTCATGACGTAAAATGGTTTTATTTCACAAATCCATGAGCGGAATTCATCTGAATGCTTGAGCGCATCCACCTCAGCATCGTTCAGCAGGTCGAGAAGCAAGGGTCGTTGACGGCCGCCGCGGGCGTGCTGAGCCTCACCCAGTCGGCCCTGAGCCACAGCATGAAGAAGCTGGAGCAGCAACTGGGCACCGACGTCTGGCTGCGCGAAGGTCGAAGCCTGCGCCTGACGCAGGCCGGGCAGTACCTGCTGGCGGTGGCGAACCGTGTGCTGCCGCAACTGGACCTGGCCGAGGAGCGCCTGGGCCAGTTCGCGCAGGGCGAGCGCGGCGCGTTGCGCATCGGCATGGAATGCCACCCTTGCTACCAGTGGCTGCTCAAGGTGGTGTCGCCGTACCTCGCCACGTGGCCCGACGTGGACGTGGACGTCAAGCAGAAGTTCCAGTTCGGCGGGATCGGCGCGCTCTTCGGCTACGAGATCGACCTGCTGGTCACGCCCGACCCGCTCCACAAGCCGGGCCTGAAGTTCGAGCCGGTGTTCGACTACGAGCAGGTGCTCGTGGTGGCCAAGGGCCATGCCCTGGCTTCGGCAGCCTACGTGAAGCCGCAGCAGCTGACCCAGGAAGTGCTCATCAGCTACCCGGTGGACATCGAGCGCCTCGACATCTACAACCAGTTCCTGTTGCCGGCCGGTGTCACGCCCAGGCGCCACAAGGCCATCGAGACCACCGACATCATGCTGCAGATGGTGGCCAGCGGCCGCGGCGTGGCCGCCCTGCCGCGCTGGCTGGTCGAGGAGTACTCGGCCAGGATGGAGGTGGTGCCCGTGCGGCTCGGCGCGCGCGGCATCGCCAAGCAGATCTTCCTGGGGGCGCGAGAAGCGGACACCGCCATCGACTACGTGCGGGCCTTCATCGAACTGGCCCGCCAGCCCGCCATCGGCAGGAACCTTGGGTCATTCCGACAAACCCCAGCCCGCTGACCCTGACCGCCATTCAAGGGCCGCAAGTGCTCAAGGGAGGTGCGTCAGTGCAGGTTGATCGCCACGATGCTGCGCTGCCCCTTGATGTACAGCACCCCATTCGCCGACAACGCCAGAGATCCGGAAGCCGCGTACGACCAGACTGGCGCGTGGGTGCTCCGGTCGATCGCGAAGGTCGTCGTGTCGGTGCTCACGAACACCAGGTTGCTGGTCACCAGCACGTCGCTGACGAACTTGGCATTGCCGGGGGGTGGCGCCCAGGTCCACAGCTTGGTGCCGCTCGCCTCGTCGTAGGCCTCCAGGAGGAACGGCGAGTTGTTGGACGCGTACAAGGTGCCGGCGGCGTAGGCCGGATTGCCGGAGTAGGCACCCCGGATCGCCCAGCGGACCGTCCGGTTCGAGGTGTCGAAGTTGACGATCGAGTTGCTGGCTTGATTGCTGAGGTTGCCGGCGTACACGTTGTTGGCCGCGCCCAGCACCGGCGCGCCTGCTGTCGTGTAGCCATTCCACGCATACGTGGGATCGTTGATGCTGCCAACCAGCGCACCGGTCTGGCTGTCGTAGACGCCCAGCGTGCCGCCGACATAGGAGTACGCGTAGTTCGCATCGACCGCCGGGGTCCACCCGTCGAACTGGCCGACGTTGGCGAAGAACTGCGTCGCCCCGGTCGTCGTGTCGAACGCGTACATGCCGCCAAAGGTGCCGCCGTCCGTATAGACCCGCCCGTTGAGGATGGTCGGCGCGAAATAGCGATCCCATTGCGAGGACATCGAAGCCTTGAAGAGCTGTGTGCCGCTGGCCGCATCGAAGGAGAACATGTACGTCGAGCTCTGCGACCCGGCGGCGATGAAGACCTTGCCGCCCGAGAACGCGGGCGGATTGGTGGTCGCGTATTCCAGGTCGCCGAACGAGTGGCTCCACACCTTGCTGCCGTCGTCTTCCTTGTACGCAAACAGTTCGTGGCCGGAGGCGCTGGCATTCCACCAGGGGCCGCTCGCGACGTAGAACATGCCTGCGCCTGTGGTCAGTACGGAAGGGGACCATTGCGTCCCTGCGTAGGCCGGCGCATTCCATTTCCAGCGCGGATTGAAGGCGGACGCATTCAGCGTGGCCGGCACGAATCCGGTGTGCGACGCATTGCCTTGGAAGGTGCCCCAGTCCGGCGCGCCCGACAAGGGCGCGAGTGGCGACAGGTTGAAGGTCGCAACGCTACCGTCCGGCGACAGGACTTCGATGTCGTAGGGCAGCGTGAACGGCGCGCCGGCCAATGGGTGGTCGCAATTGACGTCCGTGCAGACGTTGATCGCGAAATTGCCGGAGTAGTGCCCGATCGCCAGGCTCTTGAGCGGCTTGGCCACCACGGTGAACGTGCCGTCGGTACTCGTCGTGATGCGCACGGGCGATTCGACCACCGCTGCGTCGGCCGCGACCTTGATGTAGACGAGCCCCGAGAACGCGACGGTCTGGCTGGCGGCCAGGTTGATGTCACTGGGATAGCCTGCGACGAAGGAAGCCTGTGCCGTCGAAGGCGTCAAGGTGTAGGGCGGTGGCGCGGGCGTCGGTGCGGGCGCAGGCGCAGGTGCAGGTGCAGGTGCAGGAGCGGGGCCAGGTGCAGGAGCGGGACCGGGCGCGGGGGCCGGTGCAGGCGGAGTTCCGGAGACAGGACTCGGCTGATCACCATCGCCGCCACCCCCACAGGCGGCCAAGAAAACGGAAACCCACAACGCCCCCACAACCCCCCGGCGGTTCTTCACGTTCTTCGCGTCCTTGTTCGACTTGCCGCGATCTCCGGCGTTCGCCAGCGCGCTCGCGGCGGCCGAACACTCTCCCATGGGATCGACGGTTGCACGAGGATACAACAACACGTTCGAGGCGCGCGCCGCCAAAGCCGCCTCTCGTGATGGTCGGCTCTTGGCCGTCGTCGGTCTCCGGCTCCCCATGAAAGGCGACATGAGGTCACGCCTTTCCGCGGGCTTCCTTCTTCGCTTTTCGTGTCTCTTCGGCCACGATGCCGGTTGCCCGCCAGTGCACGAACTCGTCCGGCGTCTCGAGCCTGACGCGGCCCCAGGCGCCGCTGCGGAAGTCGTTCAACGCCGCCTCGGCGGCCTTCTGCATGTTCACGCGGCCACCGGGCAGCAGGCCGCCGCGCTTGCGGCCCACTTCGGCCAGCAATGCCTCGTCGGTCATCGCCGAGAAGTCGGCGAGCTTGTAGCGCGCCACCAGTCGGTCCGCGTAGCGATGGCGCACGCGAGCCAGCAGCGCCATCGTTACCTCTTCCTCGTCGTACGCATTGCGGCCGATGCCGCCGCTCGCCGCCAGGTTGTACCC
>NZ_JBFUFP010000304.1:0-5445 GCF_056403375.1 Rhizobacter sp. P2_H2 | reverse complement strand
GGCCGCGGCGCGCGCGGTCGGCGCCGACCGCGTCGAGCTCTACACCGAGACCTTCGCGAGCGCGCACGGCACGCCCGCCGGCGCGGCGGTGCTGGCCGGCTTCACCGCGAGCGCCGAGGCGGCGCTGCGCGCCGGCCTGGGCGTGAACGCCGGCCACGACCTGAACCGCGACAACCTGACCGATTTCCTGCGGGCCGTGTCCGGCGTCCAGGAGGTGTCGATCGGCCATGCGCTGGTGGCCGATGCGCTCGAGCTCGGCCTGGTCGAGACGGTGCGCGACTACCTGCGCTGCATCCAGCGGGCGGCCGCGCGGTGATCTACGGCATCGGCACCGACATCTGCGACGTGCGCCGCATCGCGGCGACGCTCGAGCGGCGCGGCGAGCGCTTCGCGGCCAAGGTGCTCGGCCCGCAGGAGCTGGTGGTGTTCCACGCGCGGCGCGCCCGCGTCGAGGCGCGCGGCATCAGCTTCCTGGCGACCCGCTTCTCGGCCAAGGAGGCGTTCTCGAAGGCCATCGGCCGTGGCATGCGCATGCCGATGACCTGGCGCGCCTGCGAGATCGTCAACCTGCCGAGCGGCAAGCCCGAGATCGTGCTGCACGGCGAACTGGCCCAATGGTTCAAGGCGCGGCACCTGGTCGCCCACGTCAGCGTCACCGACGAGAGCGATTACGCGGCGAGCTTCGTGGTCGTCGAAACCCAGCAACCCTGAATGCGAAGAGAGACAGCATGAGCGAACACGCCCCGGTGATCCTCGACATCGCCGGCACGGCCCTGACCGATGACGATCGGCGCCGGCTGCGCCACCCGCTGACCGGCGGGCTGATCCTGTTCACCCGCAACTGGGTCGACCGCCGCCACCTGACCGAGCTGACCGCCGAGGTGAAGGCGATCCGCCCCGACGTGCTGATCACCGCCGACCATGAAGGCGGCCGCGTGCAGCGCTTCCGCACCGACGGCTTCACGCACCTGCCCGCGATGCGCGAGTTCGGCGAGCTGTGGATGCGCGACGCGATGCGCGCCGTCGATGCGGCCACGTCGGCCGGCTACGTGCTGGGCACCGAGCTGCGCGCCTGCGGCGTCGAGCTGAGCTACACGCCGGTGGTCGACCTCGACCATGGCCGCAGCGAGGTCGTCGGCGACCGGGCGTTCCACCGCGACCCGCGCGTCGTCGCGATCCTCGCGCAGGCGCTGTCGACGGGCCTGCTGCGCGCCGGCATGGCCAATTGCGGCAAGCACTTTCCGGCGCACGGTTATGCGGTGGCCGATTCGCATGTCGCGCGTGCCGTCGACGACCGCACGCTGCAGCAGATCCTCGATGAAGATGCGAAACCCTACGACTGGCTGTCGACCACGCTGACCTGCGTGATGCCGGCGCACGTGACCTTCCCGCAGGTCGATGCGGTGCCGGCCGGTTTCTCGTCGCGCTGGCTGAAGGAGATCCTGCGCGGCCAGCTCGGCTACACCGGCGCCATCTGCTGCGACGACCTGAGCATGGAAGGCGCCCGCGTCGCCGGCACCGCGGTCGAGGCCGGCATCGCAGCGCTGAACGCCGGCTGCGACCTGGTGCTGCTGTGCAACCAGTCGAAGGTCGACAACGGCCGGCCGGTGGATGCGCTGCTCGACGGCCTGGCCCAGGCGCTCGCGCAGGGCCGCTGGCAGGCCGATGCGAACAGCGAGACACGCCGCCTGGAGCTGCTGCCGCAGACCTCGCCGCTGCCGTGGGACGAGCTGATGCACCAGCCGACCTACCAGAACGCGCTCGAACGGCTGCCCTGATCGGGGCGCTTCAATAGTGTGCTGGTCGAGCGGCCGGCGCGATGCGTTCTGCGTGATCACGATGCGCTGCAGCGTCATTTGCCGCGCACCATGAAAAACGGCGCCCGAAGGCGCCGTTGTCGCGTTGTCACGCGCTGTCAGAAACTCCGGGCTCAGGCGGCCGGCTTGCCGGACTCCGATTCGAACGGCAGCTTGACCTGCGACAGGTCCTTGCGCGTCTCGACCAGTACCAGCGGGCCTTCATCGATCGCGACCGGCGGGCGGGGCTCGCGCGGCACGTGGATCGGCTTCGGCTCGCGGGCCATCGCTTCCTGCACGGCCCGGATCTTGTCGGCATCCGAGTTGACCCATTCGAGGCCGGCGGTCTGCGCGACCGACTGCAGGTCGGACAACGGCAGCACGAAGCGCTCGACCGGCGCGGCCACGGGGGCTGCGATCGGCGCGGCGACGGGCGCTGCTGTAACAGGCGCTGCAACCGGTGTTGCCACTGCGGGGGCCTGGGCCACCACGGGCGCGGCGACCGGCGCTTCGACGACAGGCGCCGGGACCGGCGGCGTGTACGCAGGCGGTGTGTAGGCGGGTGCCTCGGCGATCTCGGAGCGGTACGCCGGCTCGGCCACCGCAGCGGCTGGGCTGTCGCCCGCGGCACCGGGCTCGGCGCCTTCGGCCGGCGGCGCGCTGCCATCGGCTTCGTCACGTCGTTCACGGCGTTGACGATCGCGGCCGCGACCCCGGCGGCGCCCATCGCGTTCGCCGCCTTCCGGCGTGGCGTTGCCGCCCTCCGGTGCGTCGGCCGACTCGACGGACTCGCCCTGCTGGCCGACTGCGTCCACCGGCAACTC
This sequence comes from Rhizobacter sp. P2_H2, assembly GCF_056403375.1. Lineage (NCBI taxonomy): Bacteria > Pseudomonadati > Pseudomonadota > Betaproteobacteria > Burkholderiales > Sphaerotilaceae > Rhizobacter > Rhizobacter sp. P2_H2. Next base: position 2,825 of record NZ_JBFUFP010000304.1, on the reverse strand, counting down.
GGTGCGGACCGTGTCGTCACCCGACGCGTTCGCGACCTGCTCACCGTTCTCGTTCACGACGGCTTCGCCGTTGCGGGCTTCGTCGCGGTCGCGGCCACCGCGGCCACGACGACGGCGACGGCCGCCTTCACGCGCTTCGCCGCCTTCTGCATCGGGGCTGGGCACGGTGTCGCTGAACGCTTGCACCGGCGCCGCGGCGCCTGCCACCGCACCGTCAACCGGCGCATCGGCCGGGCGACGCTCGCGCTCGGGGCGCGGACCGCGGCCGCCACGGCCTTCGCCCCGGCCCTCACCGCGCGGTTCTCCGCGACCTTCCCCACGCGGCGGACGTTCGTCCGTGCGCGGTGCGACTGCTGCGGCGCCGGCTTCCGTGTTCGCCACTTCCTCGACACGCTCGCTGCGCTCGTTGCGGCGGCCACCGCGCTCACCGCCACGCTCGCCACGTTCCGGGCGATCGCCACGGCCTTCCGGACGGCCCTCGGTGCGGACCTCATTGCGGCCCTCACCGCGACCTTCCGCGCGACCTTCGCCACGGCCACCCTCTGGGCGACCCTCGCCGCGGCCTTCGCCACGACCCCGATCTCCACCGCGCTCACCGCGGCGGCCATCGCGCTTGCCGTCACGGTCGCCGCGGCCGCCGCGGCCATTGCCACGGTCACCGCGATCGCCACGTTCACCACGGCCGTCGCGCTTCGCGCCGGCATMGCCGGTCGCCGCTGCAGGCGCCTTGACGGCCGGTGCCGCTTCCGGCTCGCCGCCACCGAACAGGCGCTTGACCCAGCCGAAGAAGCCACCGCCGGCGGCCGCGGGTGCTGCCACCGGTGCGGGCGCTGGGGCCACCGCCACCGGCGCCGCGACCGGCACGGGTGCCGGCTTCGGCGGCACGATCGGCGCGGGCGTCTCGGGCAGGATGCCCTTGATCACCGGCTCCTGCTTGGCCTTGGCCTTCTCGCGGCGCGTGATGCCGACCTCGTCGTCCGGCTCCTCGATCATCGAGTAGCTGACCTGCAGGTTCTCCAGGCGCGGGTCGTCGTGGCGCAGGCGCTCGAGCTTGTAGTTCGGCGTGTCCAGGTGCTTGTTCGGCACCAGCAGCACGGTGATGCGCTGCTTCAGCTCGATCTTCGTGATCTCGGTGCGCTTCTCGTTCAGCAGGAACGAGGTCACCTCCACCGGCACCTGCACATGCACGGCGGCGGTGTTGTCCTTCATCGACTCTTCCTGGACCATGCGCAGGATCTGCAGCGCGCTGGATTCGGTGTCGCGGATGTGGCCGGTGCCGTTGCAGCGCGGGCAGGTGATGTGGCTGCCTTCGCTCAGCGCCGGGCGCAGGCGCTGGCGCGAGAGCTCGAGCAGGCCGAACTTGCTGATCGAGCTGAACTGCACGCGGGCGCGGTCCTGGCGCAGCGCGTCGCGCAGCCGGGTCTCGACCTCGCGGCGGTTCTTCGACTCTTCCATGTCGATGAAGTCGACGACGATCAGGCCGCCCAGGTCGCGCAGCCGCATCTGGCGCGCGATCTCGTCGGCGGCTTCCAGGTTGGTGCGGGTCGCGGTTTCCTCGATGTCGCTGCCGCGCGTGGAGCGGGCCGAGTTCACGTCGACCGAGACCAGCGCCTCGGTGTGGTCGATCACGATCGCGCCGCCGGACGGCAGGTTCACCGTGCGCGAGAACGCGGTCTCGATCTGGTGCTCGATCTGGAAGCGCGAAAACAGCGGGGCGTCGTCGCGGTAGCGCTTCACACGTGCGGCCGATTCCGGCATCACGTGGTTCATGAACTGCATCGCCTGGTCGTAGATGTCGTCGGTGTCGATCAGGATCTCGCCGACATCCGACGTGAAGTAGTCGCGGATCGCGCGGATCACGAGCGACGACTCCTGGTAGATCAGGAACGCACCCTTGCCGCCCTGCGAAGCGCCGTCGATGGCGGTCCACAGCTTCAGCATGTAGTTCAGGTCCCACTGCAGCTCGGCGGCGCTGCGGCCGATGCCGGCGGTGCGGGCGATCAGGCTCATGCCCTTCGGGTACTCGAGCTGGTCGAGGTTTTCCTTCAGCTCCTCGCGATCCTCGCCCTCGATGCGYCGGCTCACGCCGCCGCCGCGCGGGTTGTTGGGCATCAGCACCAGGTAGCGGCCGGCCAGCGAGACGAAGGTGGTGAGGGCCGCGCCCTTGTTGCCGCGCTCTTCCTTCTCGACCTGGACCAGCAGCTGGTCGCCTTCGCGGATGGCGTCCTGGATGCGCGCGTTGCGCACGTCGGCGCCGTCGCGGAAGTAGTTCTTCGAGATTTCCTTGAACGGCAGGAAGCCGTGGCGGTCTTCGCCGTAGTCGACGAAGCAGGCCTCGAGCGAGGGCTCGACGCGCGTGACGACGGCCTTGTAGATGTTGCCCTTGCGTTGCTCGCGGCCTTCGATCTCGGTCTCGAAGTCCAGCAGCTTCTGGCCGTCGACGATCGCGAGGCGACGCTCTTCGGGCTGCGTCGCATTGATCAGCATGCGTTTCATGTGCGCTCCTTCGCCACCACCGCGCCGTGTTGTGCGCGAGTGGCAGCCACTCAACATGCCGCCTCTGAAACTTCAGGGGCGACTCATCGATGCACGAGAAACGTGGATGAACCGGAAGGAATCGCCCTGGACTGCGTTGACGCGGGATCGATCAGTGGATCGGCCGGTCAGGCAGCGTTGGCGCATGCGAGACAGCGGGCGCTGCGGGGCACGAGGCCGGTGTTCGAGGCTCGACCCCGGCACGGCCGGCCAGCGCAAACCCGCAGGCACGAGGCCGGGGTACGGCGCGCAAGGCACACGGTGGGCAGTGGTGGGGGGTGGGTGCCGGG
>NZ_JBFUFP010000303.1:0-5491 GCF_056403375.1 Rhizobacter sp. P2_H2 | reverse complement strand
CGCTTGGGCCGTCTGGAGGACCCCAACTTCGACGTGCCGCAAATGACGGCCATCGTCGTGTGGCCCGGCGCCACCGCGCAGGACGTGCAAGACCAGGTGCTCAACCGCATCGAGCGCCGGCTGCAGGAGCTGGATCACTTCGAATCCGTGCGCAGCTTCGCACGCCAGGGTTATGGCGGTGTCACGCTGTACATGAAGGGCGGCTCGAGCAAGGCGGAGCTGGACAACGCCTGGTACCAGGTGCGCAAGAAGATCGGCGATGTGCGCCAGGAGTTCCCCGACGGCGTGCGCGGGCCCTTCTTCAACGACGAGTACAACGACCGCTACAGCGTGCTCTACGCGTTGAGCGCGCCCGAGCTGTCGATGGCCGAGCTGCTGGCGGTCACCGAAGACGTGAAGCGGCGCATCCAGGGCGTGGACGGCGTCGGCAAGGTCGACGTTCTGGGCAAGCAGGCCGAGCGCGTGTACGTGGAGCTGTCCACCCGGCGGCTGGCCGCACTCGGCATCGCGCCGACCGCCGTGTTCGACGCGCTGGCGCGCCAGAACCTGGTGGCCCCGGCCGGTTCGGCCGATGCCACGCACGACCGCGTGCAGGTGCGCGTGGACGGCGGATTGCACGGCACCGCGGACGTTTCCAACGTGACGCTGGAAGTGGGTGGCCAGCTGCTGCGGCTGGCCGACATCGCCACCGTGCGCACCGGCTACGAGGATCCGCCGAGCCTGACCATCCGCCACAACGGCGTGCCGGTGCTGGCCATCGGCGTGACGATGCAGGCCAACGGCAACGTGCTGGACTTCGGGCACGCGCTGGAACAGCGGCTGGCGCAGGTGCGGCAGGAACTGCCGGCGGGCGTGGAGATCCAGCAGTACGCCGACCAGCCGCGCGTGGTGGAGGAGTCGGTCTGGGAATTCGAGCGCTCGTTCCTGGAAGCGCTGGCCATCGTGCTGGCCGTGTCCTTCCTGTTCCTGGGCTGGCGCACCGGCATCGTGGTGGCCGCGTCGGTGCCGCTGGTGCTCGGGCTGGTGGCGGCCGTCATGCACGCGGCCGGCTGGGCCCTGGACCGCATCTCGCTGGGCGCGCTGATCATCGCGCTGGGCCTGTTGGTCGACGACGCCATCATCGCGGTGGAGATGATGGTGGTGAAGCTGGAGGAAGGCTGGGACCGGCTGCGCGCTGCCACCTACGCCTACACGACCACGKCGCTTCCGATGCTGACCGGCACGTTGATCACGGCCGCCGGGTTCATGCCGGTGGGTTTCGCCAAGTCGATCGCCGGCCAGTACGCGGGCGGCATCTTCTGGGTCGTCGGGGTGGCGCTGATCCTGTCGTGGCTGGTGGCCGTGATCTTCACGCCGTACCTGGGCGTGCTGCTGTTGCCGAAGAACCTGGCCGCCGGCACGCACCACGACGTCTACGACCGGCCCGTCTACCACCGGCTGCGCGCCGTCATCGATTGGGCGGTGCAGCGCCGGGCCTGGGTACTCGGCGCCACGGTGCTGCTCTTCGCCATCGCCGGTGCCGGCATGCTGACGGTACAGCAGCAGTTCTTCCCCACCGCATCGCGGCCGGAACTGCTGGTGGACCTGAGACTGCGCGAAGGGGCGTCTTTCGCCGCGACCGAGCGCCAGGTGAAGCTGCTCGAAGCCCGACTTGCGAAAGACCCGGACATCGAATTCTTCACCGCTTACACCGGTGCCGGCACGCCGCGCTTCTATCTGTCGATCCTGCCGGAATTGCCGAACCCGGGGTTCGCACAGTTCGTCGTCAAGACGGCGGGCATTGAACAGCGCGAACGGGTGCGCGCCCGGCTGATGGACCTGTTCGCCAGGGACGAGGCTTTGCCGGACGTCAATGCGCGCGTCACGCGCCTGGAGTTCGGCCCGCCGGTGGGTTTCCCGGTCCAGTTCCGTGTCATCGGCCCCGACAAGGCGCAGGTGAGGGAGATCGCCTACAAGGTGCGCGACGCGGTGCGCCAGAGCCTGCTGGTGCGTGACACGCAGTTGGACTGGAACGAGCAGGTCCGCTCGATGAGGGTCCACGTCGACCAGGACAAGGCACGGCTGCTGGGCCTGTCCACGGCCGACATMCAGGGCCTGGTGCAGACCACGCTGGACGGCGCACCCGTGACGCAGATCCGCCGTGGCGAAGAGCTCATCGACGTGGTCGTGCGAGCGACACCCGAGGAGCGCAAGAGCATCGGTCGACTGGGCGACCTGCCCGTGTTCACGCGCAGCGGCGTGACCGTTCCGCTGTCGCAGCTGGCCCGCGTGGAGCCGGGCTTCGAGGAGCCGGTGCTGTGGCGACGCAACCGCGACATGGTGCTCACCGTGCGCAGCGACGTCGCCGACGGCGTGCAGGGTCCGGACGCCACCGCGAAGATCCGGCCGTTGCTGCAGCCGATCGTCGACAGCTTGCCCACGGGCTACCGCCTCGAGGACGGCGGCGCCATCGAGGAGAGCGACAAGGCCAACAAGGCACTGTTCGCGGTGTTCCCGGCGATGTTCGCGGTGATGCTGACTCTGCTGATGATCCAGTTGCAGAGCTTTTCACGCCTGTTCATGGTGTTCATGACGGCGCCGCTGGCGCTGATCGGCGTGGTGCCGGCGCTGCTGCTGTTCCAGGCGCCATTCGGCTTCGTCGCGCTGCTGGGCGTGATCGCCCTGAGCGGCATGATCATGCGCAACTCGATCATCCTGGTCGACCAGATCGACCAGGACATCGCGCGCGGCGTGGCGCCCTGGACCGCCATCGTCGACGCCACGGTACGGCGCTCGCGCCCCGTGGTGCTGACCGCCGCCGCCGCGGTGCTGGCCATGATCCCGCTCACGCACAGCGTCTTCTGGGGGCCGATGGCCATCTCGATCATGGGCGGCCTCGTCGTGGCCACGGCGCTCACCCTCGTCTTCGTGCCGGCACTGTACGCCGCCTGGTTCCGCGTCCGGCGTGACCACATTTCAACCAAGGAGCAATGAATGTCCAACGACCACAAGCAGCAGGATGGCGTCGCGATCGTCACCGGGGCATCGGGCGGTATCGGAGAGGCCACCGCGCTGGCACTGGCGCGGGCCGGATACCGGGTCTTCGGCACCTGTCGCAAACCTCCGCCGTCGAAGTCCGCGGGTGTCGAGTACCTGGTTTGCGATGTCACCAGCGATGCGTCAGTCGAGGCCGCGTTCGGCGAAGTGCTTGCAAAGGCCGGCCGCATCGATCTGCTGGTCAACAACGCAGGGGTCGGGCTGATGGGCGGCGCGGAGGAGTCATCCATCGAGCAGGCGAAGTCACTCTTCGCCGTCAATGTGTTCGGCGTGATGCGGACCACGAACGCCGTCCTTCCCGTCATGCGCCGGCAGGGGCGGGGCCGGATCGTCAACATCAGCTCCGTCATGGGACTGATCCCGGCCCCTTACATGGCGCTGTATGCATCGAGCAAGCACGCCGTGGAAGGCTATTCCGAGTCGCTGGACCATGAGGTCAGGGACGCGGGTGTCAGGGTGGTGCTCGTCGAACCCGCGTACACACGGACTTCGTTCGAGAGCAATCTGATCCAGGCTGACCAACCGCTCGACAACTACAAGTCCGCACGCTCGAACGCGGAGGCTGTCATGCGCGACGTGATGAAAAACGCCGACTCGCCGGAGTCGGTGGCGCAAACCGTCTTGAAGGCCTGCTTCGCGGCAAACCCGCGCCGCCGCTACGCCGCAGGTGGATTCGCGCGACAAGTGAGCCTGCTTCGTCGGTTCGTCCCGGCAGCCGCGTTTGACAAGAGCCTGCGCAAGCAGCTGCGGCTGCCGGCATAGGTCGCGCCACCCCACCCCTCCATGAAACCGACACCCACATGAATTCCATCAAGGTACAGCATCAGACTCTACTCGCCATCGCGGCCAGCCTCGCCTGCGTCGGCACGGCCAACGCGGCTGCCTTCCAGCTCAAGGAGCAGAGTGCCACTGGCCAGGGGCGCGCCTTCGCGGGCTCGATCAGCGAAGGCGGAGACGCCACCGTGATCGCGAACAACCCCGCCGCCATGACGCTGCTGAACGGCCGGTTGATCCAGGCCGATGTCGCGGTCATCGACTACGCCGTCAGGTTCGACGGCACGGGCCATGACGCGCTGGGCCGCCCGCTGTCCGGAGGCCATGGCGGCAACGCCGGCGACACCGCTGCGGTGCCGTCGCTGTACTTCCACACGCCTCTGACGGATCGAATCCATCTCGGCTTCTCCATCACGGCGCCGTTCGGCTTCAAGACCGAATACGACGATGGCTGGGTCGGCCGTTACCAAGGCGTGAGAACAGAGCTCAAGGCCGTCGACGCCGGCGTGGCGGGGTCCTACAAGGTGAACGAGGTCCTGTCGCTCGGCGCCTCGGTGTTCGCCGAGCGCATGGAGGTGAAGTTGCGCGACGCGATCGACTTCGGCGCTCTCCTGGCCGCTTCCAGCGTCTCCGGCTTCTCCCCGACCAGTGCGGACGGATACATCGACATCGACGGCCACGACACCGCGGTCGGCTACACGCTCGGCGGCCTGCTGCGCCCGGCTGACGGGACGACGATCGGATTGGCCTATCGCTCGGAGGTCAGGCACAAGCCGAAGAGCGCCCAGGTCGACTTCTCGATCCCCCCGGCCGCCAACGCCGTGCTGTCCGCGGCCAGGCCCGGCACCTTCGTGAGCACGAGCGCGAGCACCGAGCTGACGATGCCGTCGTCCTGGACGCTCAGTGTCAGCCAGCGACTCGACGACCAGTGGACCGTGATGGCGGACTACTCGCGCACGTCATGGGAAAAGTTCGGCAGCGTGGTGCTGGACTTCGCATCCAACCTGCCCGACGAGACGCTGCACTTCGGCTATCGGAACACGTCGTTCTACTCGATCGGCACGGAGTACCGGGCCAACGACAGCTGGACCTTTCGTGGCGGTGCCGCCTATGACCAGACCCCCGTCACCGATGCGGTGCGAGACGTCCGCGTCCCTGACGTCAGCCGAAGGTGGCTGTCCCTCGGGGCGACATGGCGGGTGGGCGAGTCGCTGACCTGCAGTGTTGGCTACACGCACTTGTTCATCAAGGACACGAGCGTGAACCTCACTTCGTCCACCGCCAGCACGCTGCAAGGTACGTACAAGCTGCGCAGCGACATCGTCGCGGTTTCTGCCCAATACCGCTTCTGACGCTATCGCGCCACCGGATGCGGCGAGCCGAACCAGCGCATGGCTGCCAGGCGAACCTCGTCGTGCGACGGCGGCCCGTCGCACGCCCAGGCGACAAAGCCGTCCGGGCGCACCAGCAGGGCCGCCAGGCCGAGCGGTTGCTTCGCGTTGCCGGCCACGTAGCTGATTCGATCGCTCCACGGCGCAGCGCTGTGCCGCAAGGGATGCGAGCCGTCGAGATCGACCAGCAGGCCTGCGCCGTCATGGAGGTGCGACGCGAGCCTGCTGCCGTCGTCGAACTCGAGATCGGGCGCGCTGCAACCGGTCAGCGGGTGCCTGCCGCCCAGGTC